>NZ_KV790756.1:0-29578 GCF_001807735.1 Neisseria sp. HMSC31F04
GAAAGCATGGTTGGCCGAGCCTTTGTATTCCGGTACCGTTGTCGGAGTAAACGCACTCAATCAGGTATGGGCAGGGATCAATCAGGTGTGCGGTAGATGGTGACGCGGCTGACTTGATAGCGGTGTGCTAGAGAGGTGACACTTTCCTTTTCCTGTGTGTAGGCCTGTCAAATGGCTTGGTGGTATGGGGTGAAGCAGGTGTTTTTGTGCATGTTCCTGTTTCAGTATTCTCCTGGAAATACTGTAAACAACGCTACTGGTTTCTACAATTATGAGGGCATGAAAAACGGCACTTTCCCAAAGGGGCGGAAAGATGGCAGAATTACATACTGGCTGGAGAGCGAAATCCAGCGTTGGATTCTTGAAACCGCAGAAGCCGCCAACACCAAAATTAAAGCGGGTATAAAAGCGGGTATTAAGAGTAATAATTTAAAAATATAACATTATAAATCAATAATATATCTAAATTATGCTTTTGTTTATCGATAATTACGACAGTTTTACCTACAACATCGTCCAATATTTTGCCGAACTCGGTCAGGAGGTCGTCGTCCGGCGCAACGACGATATCACGCTTGAAGAAATCGAAGCCCTGAAACCGCAGTATCTCGTTATCGGGCCGGGTCCTTGTTCGCCCAAAGAAGCAGGCATTTCCGTCGCCGTCATGCGCCATTTTGCCGGCAGGCTGCCGATTATGGGCGTGTGCCTCGGCCATCAGACGATAGGCGAAGCGTTCGGCGGGAATGTGGTGCGGGCAAAAACGCTGATGCACGGCAAAGTATCGCCCGTGTTCCATTTAAACAAGGGCATGTTTAAAGGTTTGCCCAATCCCGTTACCTGCACGCGTTATCACAGCCTCGTCATTGCCCGCGATACGCTGCCCGATTGTCTGGAAGTAACCGCATGGACGGAGGATCAGGAAATCATGGGCGTGCGGCACAAAGAATATGCCATCGAGGGCGTTCAGTTCCATCCGGAAGCCTTGCTGACCGAACACGGGCACGAAATGCTGGACAATTTCTTGCGCGAATTTCGTGATTTTCGCGCTTAACCCCTGTTCCGGTTTGAGGCCGTCTGAAAAATGAATTATGCCTTGGATGCGCTTTGGTGGCGTTTGACCGACCCAGATGTCCGCGCGCTGGCCGCCGTGCTGGCCGCTCCCGCTTTGTGGCACAGCGGCAGCGAACTGCCCGTAGCCGCATTGCTCGGGGAACGCGGTTTCCGTTTTCTGCTGGAATTGGACGGCAGTCCCAAATCCCTGCACGGCCATTTGGCGCAGGAAACGCCGTTCGGCGGCAGACTGGGGCTTTATGCCGAAAGCCTGCTGGCTTTTTGGCTGCAACACGCGCCGCACTGCCGTCTTTTAGCCCGCAACCTGACGGTTTCAGACGGCCCCAACACTTTGGGCGCGCTGGATTTCGTTGCCGAAATCGGCAGCCGCCTTTACCACATTGAGCTGTGTTGCAAATATTACGGCACGGATAAAGCCGCAATGGATGGCTTATGCGGACTCAATCCTCACGACCGTTGGCCGGACAAGGCGGACAAATTGACACGCCAACTCACTTTGGCGCACAGTGAGGCGGGCGTGCGGGCATTGGCGGCGGCAGGCATAAGCCATACGGCAGCCTTGCACAGCGCGAGTATTGTGCGCGGGATTCTGTTCGCGCCTTCAGAATCACGGCTGCCCGAACCTTTGAATATCCATGGCTGGCACGGTGTTTTTCTGCACGAATGGCTGTCTGAAAGCCCTTGGGGGGATGAGTGCCGCTATTATCCGCTGCCGCGTACCGCTTATCTGGCACCGGCACGGGTGGCGGAAGGGGAAACCTTGCCGTGGGGCGAAATCCGTACTTTAGGCAGCGGATTAGTTGCCGTGCTGCAACGCCGGCCGGACGGAATGTGGCATGAGTTGGAACGGGTAATGAAGCGGTAAGAGGCCGGATGCGGCCGACAGATGTGTTTACGTTGCTGTTATCGTGTCATCAAACTGCAAGCGGTATGGCTAGTACAGTAACCGGGCGATATTGCTTGAGTGGGACGAGTTGGACAACACGGTGGTGCGGTTTGGTTCGGCTTTGTTCCGATTCCGATTCAAATTGAATTTTCTATGGCGAAAGGCCGTCTGAAAAGTATCCGCCCTCACGCGGCAAATACTTTTCAGACGGCCTTTTATCGTTAAATCACTGCGGCATTTATTTGCCCAATGCGCCCAATACTTCGGCTTTCACGGCTTCTACCGGCTGAGTGCCGTCAACTTTGATGTATTTCGGCGCGTGTTCGCCTTCCAGCTTGCTGTAAAAATCGACCAGCACTTCGGTTTGCTCGTGGTAAACAGCAAGGCGTTTTTTGACGGTTTCTTCTTTGTCGTCGTCGCGCTGAATCAAATCTTCGCCGGTTACGTCGTCTTTGCCTTCGACTTTGGGCGGATTGTAGGTAACGTGGTAGGTGCGGCCCGAAGCCAAGTGGACACGGCGGCCGCTCATGCGGTCGACAATTACGCTGTCGGGTACGTCAATTTCAACCACCGCGTCCAAATCCACGCCCGCTTCAACCATTGCTTCGGCTTGTGCCAGTGTGCGCGGGAAACCGTCGAACAGGAAACCGTTTTTGCAGTCGTCTTGCGCGATGCGTTCTTTCACCATGCCGATGATGATGTCGTCGCGCACCAAGCCGCCTTCGTCAATGATTTTTTTCGCTTCCAAACCCAGCGGCGTACCTGCTTTAATCGCAGCGCGGAGCATATCGCCGGTAGAAATTTGCGGGATGCCGAACGCAGCGGTGATGAATTGTGCCTGAGTGCCTTTGCCCGCGCCCGGCGCGCCTAACAATAATACTTTCATGGAAGTGTCCTTTTTGTGGAATGTTAAGGGTCTGTAATCGTACTTAGCGAATCTTAATACTTTAGAGGCCGTCTGAAAAGCATGGTTTTTCAGACGGCCTGCCAATTGAAAATCACCAAATAAATCAAACAACAAAAAAACAGTTCATGGGCGGGGACAATATTTTTCACCATGATTCCGGTTTTTTATCTTGTTATCAAACAGTTAAACACATACACTGCGGGCATTCGCAAACAAAAAACAAAACAGGCCATGACTTCTCCAAGCAAAAAACTCAGCTTTGAATTTTTCCCCACCCGCACGCCCGAAGGCCGTGCCAAGCAGGTGATTACGCGCAAACAGTTGCGCCAGTTTTCCCCGGAATTCTTTTCCTGCACGTCCGGCGCGGGCGGTTCGACTAGGGACGGCACGATGCAGACCATCGGCGATATTTTGGCCGAAGGCACGGCCGCCGCGCCGCACTTGCCCTGTATCGGTATGACGGCGGCGGAAATCCGCGAACTTTTGGATACCTATAAAGAAATGGGCGTGCGCCACATTGTCGCCTTGCGCGGCGATATTCCTTCCGGCATGGGCGCGGGCACCAGCGGGCTGCGTTATGCCAACGAATTGGTGGAACTGATTAAAAACGAATACGGCAGTCATTTCCATATCGAAATCGCCGCCTATCCCGAATATCATCCTCAGGCGCGCAGCGCGGAGGACGACCTCAACCATTTCGTCCGTAAAGCCAAAGCGGGCGCGGATTCGGCGATTACCCAATATTTTTACAACGCGGATGCCTATTTCCGCTTCCTTGACGATGTGCGCGGGCGCGGGGTGGATATTCCGATTATCCCCGGCATCATGCCGATTGCCAGTTTTTCCAAACTGGTTCGCTTTTCCGATACCTGCGGTGCGGAAATCCCGCGCTGGCTGCGCTTGAAGTTGCAGTCTTATGCCGACGACAGTGCCGCCATCAAGGCTTTGGCTTTGGACGTGGTAACCGAAATGTGCGAACGCCTGTTGCGCGAAGGCGCGCCCAGCCTGCATTTCTATACGCTCAATCAGGCCGGTTTGGTGTCAACCATCTGCCAGCGTTTGGGTTATTGATCACCGGATAAATCAATAAAGGCCGTCTGAAAACACCGGATTCGGGAAAGGTGTTTTCAGACGGCCTTCTTTTTCTGCCAAACCGACAACACCCGGTTTGCAAAAACCGCCTGACAGAGTAATTGCGGCAGGGCGGTAAGGATGAAGGCACAGTAGAATTCGTTTTGAAAAATTTTGACTAACGTCCCGTTTGGATAAAATATTGTGAAAAGAATAGACGAAACAATCAAAAAGCAAATTGCAAAGAGCATCATGAAAAAATAGACGAAATGAAACAGGACGCCTTTCGGAGATTGCAGCGCACGGTCGGACAAGCGTTTTGCCCGGCGGATTTGCCGTTTGTTTAAGCCTTTACGTTTCAGCCGCCATACGGGCAGGTAGCGGAATGAGATGAAACCGATCCATAAAAGCAGGATGATGACCGGCCAGTCCCAGCTGAGGAAATCACCGCCTTTGCCTTGCGGCGTGTAGATACCTGATTGCACCAATACCATCAAAAGGAACAGGCAGATGCACAATGAAGACAGGCGGGCGCTGGCAAAAATATGTGCTGCGGAAAATATGTTTTTGTCTGTCATAATGCAATACCTTGAAAGTAGGGTACTGTATTGTTTGGCCGTCTGAAATGCCGGGAAATGGTTTTTAGACGGCCTTTTACCGTATGCGGCGGGATGGTGTTTGCCAGCCCCGCCTCGGCGTTTACAGCGGCCAGTGCAGCGACGGATGGCTTTCCAAGATGGTTTTGAATTGCTGCTGGATGCGGCGGATGGCGTTTTCGTTGTCGGCTTCAAAACGCAGCACCAAAACCGGTGTGGTATTGGATGCGCGCATCAGGCCGAAGCCGTCTGAAAACTCCACGCGCAGGCCGTCTATGGTGATGACTTCTTCCGCGCCGTCGAATCGCGCGGTGGCGGCCAGTTTGGAGATGAGCTCGTGGCCGTTTTCGCCTTCGGGCAGGTCGATGTTCAGTTCGGGCGTGGAAATGCTTTGCGGCAGGCTGTTGAGGATGGCCGAAGGATTGCTGCTGCGCGAGAGGATTTCCAGCATCCGGCAACCCGCATACATGCCGTCGTCGAAGCCGAACCAGCGTTCTTTGAAGAAGGTGTGTCCGCTCATTTCCCCGGCCAGCAGTGCGCCTTCGCGTTTCATGGCGGCTTTGATGAAGCTGTGGCCGGTTTTACCCATCAGCGGCTGTCCGCCGTGCCGGCGTATCCATGGGGCGAGCAGGCGGGTGGATTTGACGTCGAAAATCACTTTGCCGTTCGGGTTGCGGCTGAGTACGTCTTGGGCGAACAGCATCAGTTGGCGGTCGGGATAGATGATGTTGCTGTCTTTGGTGACCACGCCCAAACGGTCGCCGTCGCCGTCGAAGGCCAGGCCGATTTCTGCATCGCCGTTTTGCAGGGCGCGGATTAAGTCTTGCAGGTTTTCCGGTTTGGCAGGGTCGGGATGATGGTTAGGGAAGTGGCCGTCCACGTTGCAAAACAGTTGTTCCACGTCGAAGCCCAGGGCGCGGTAGAGGCGGCCTGCATATGCGCCTGCGACGCCGTTGCCTGCGTCGATGACGATTTTCATCGGCCGTGCCGGTTGGATGTGGGCGGTGATGGCGGCCTCATAGGCGGGATAGATGTCTTGTACGGCCACGCTGCCTTTGCCGTCGGTGAATTGTTCCTGACGGATGGATGCCGGCAGTTCCTGTATCGCTTCTCCGGCCAGTGTTTCGCCGCCCAGCATCATTTTGAAGCCGTTGTAGTCGGGCGGGTTGTGGCTGCCGGTAATCATCATGCCGCTGCCGCCGCATTCTTTCACGGCGGCAAAATACAGCATGGGGGTGGCTACCATACCGATGTCGGTCACGTCCATGCCGCTGTCGGTCAATCCGCGAATCAGGCTTTCCGATAGGACGGGGCCGCTCAAGCGTCCGTCGCGGCCGACGGCGACGGCGCGGATGTTTTGCGCGGCGGCACGGGCGGCAAAGGCGCGGCCTATCAGGTAGGCGGCTTCTTCGGTAAGCGTTTTGCCGACGATGCCTCGGATGTCGTAGGCTTTGAAGATTTCGGGGGCGATTTGTGCCATGGGTCTTTCCTGTTTTGACGGGTTGTAAATGTTTTCAGACGGCCTGTGGTGTGACAGAGGCCGTCTGAAAATGGGAAGGAGCGGTTAGCTGCCTTGCAGTTTGATGTTTTGTCCCGGTTTGATGTTGCTGCTGTTGTTGTTCCAGCGGCGGACATCGTTGACGTTTACGTTGAAACGGCGGGCGATGTCGGTCAAAGTGTCGCCTTGCCGTACGGTGTAGGAAACCGGTTGCACGGAGGCTTTGGCGGTTTGTTTGCCTTTGGCTGCCGCGACTTTCAGAATTTGGCCGGTGTGGATGGTGTTGCCTTTGATGTTGTTGCTTGCAATCAGGTCGGCCACATTCATGTCATAGCGTTTGGCGATATTGAACAGGGTGTCGCCGCTGCCGACTTTGTGGGTGGTTGGAGTACCGCTGTTTTTCGCTGCGGCCAAAGAGCGGGCTTCGGCTGCCTGTTTTTGCTGTTTGGCCCGTTCGGCGGCCAATTTGGCTTGGCGGCTGCGCTCGGCGGCTTCTTGTGCCACCTGTTCGTTTTCAAGCTGGTTCGGGCCACTGTTTGCAACGGCAACGGTGTCGCTGTTTTCGGACAGGCCTGATTCTTGAACGAAGGTCATTAGCAGTTCGTTATTGCCGCCTTCTGCCACGGCTGCCGTAGCCGGTTGCGGGGCGTTTTGGCTTGCGGATGCGGAGGCCAGTTGCTGGATGCGGTCTTCAACCTCGTCGGTAGAGGGGGCTGCGGATGCGGCGGCAACAGGCTGATTGGTTACAGTCGGTGCGGCGGCTTGGGTGGTTTGTTTGGTAAAGTCAACGGCAGCGGTTTGCACAGGCGGACGCAAGGTGTCAGGTGCGGGCTGTGCGGCTGAGGCCGTCTGAATGTCGACTGTTTGACGGCTTGGTTTGAATGTTGTCTCCGTAACGGCAATGTTCAAGTTGGGAACGGTTTGGAGTTTATTGTCGTTCGGATTGATATCGGCATCCAAGGCGGCGAAATTGGCCGGAACGGCTGCAGGGCTGCCGCTGAATCTGTTTTTCGCAATCAGGAGGCTGCGGCCGGCGGCGACGCTTTCTTTGCTCAAGCCGTTCAGGCGTTTGAGTTCGGCAGTGCTCATGCCTGTTTCGGCGGCGATGGATGAGAGGGTGGTGTTGGCATAAGGTGTGTAAACATCCCATGACAGCAGGCTGGCGCGGTCGGCTTTTTTGTAGTTGCGCTCGAAGGTGGCGATTGCCGTGGCGGGGAGAAGCAGTTTGCGGCCGGTTTTCGGAATGTAGACAGGTGATTTGAATGCCGGATTGAGCGCGTCGAATTCAGCCTGGCTGATGTCGGCCAAACGGACGGCCGCGCTCAGGTCGATCGGTTGGTCGATGTCGACGGCTTTGAAAAAAGGCTTGTTGTCGAGGTCGGCGAAGCTCATGCCGAAATATTCGGGGTTATTGACGATGTTTCGCACCGCCAAGAGTTTCGGTACGTAGTTGCGGGTTTCGTTCGGCATGCGCAGGTTTTCGTAGACCGGCTCCAAGCCTTGGGCTCGGGCGCGGTTTACGGCGCGGCCGACATTGCCTTCGCCCCAGTTGTAGGCGGCCAGTGCCAGCGACCAGTCGCCGAACAGGCCGTGTAGGTATTGGAGGTAGTTCAGCGCGGCATCGGTGGCGGCATAAATGTCGTGGCGGCCGTCATACAGAGGGGTTTGCTCCAAGCCGTAGTGGCGGCCGGTGGCGGGCATGAACTGCCAGAGGCCGGATGCGCCGACGTGCGATTTGGCTTTGGTAACGTACGCGCTTTCGATGAAGGGCAGCAGGGCGATTTCTGCCGGCATGTTGCGTTTGGCCACTTCGTTGCTGATGTGGTACATGTAGGGGCGGCTGCGTTCGATGGTGCGCTTGAAATAGGCCGACGAGGAAACAAACTTGCTTTCATGGCGGCGTACCAGTTCGGGATTGACTTCCGACATGCGGAAGTCGCCGCGCAGATGCGCCCAAACGCTGTTGTGGCCCGATTTTATTTTGCCGTGGTCGAGGGCGATGGTGTTGGTGCGCATCATCGCCATGCCGATTTGATTTTTGGTATAGGTTTGCCCGAAGGCGGGAGCGGAGAAGAAAGATAAGCCCGTAATGGCTGCGACAAGTGTTTTTATATGGGTCATGATGTTCGGCAAATCAGAGTCAAATCAGCCCCCGATGGTAACGCTTCGGGGTTGAATACGTCAAGGATGGAGAAGTGTAAAAATTTTCAATATATTAAGCTTTTATATATGCCGTTGTCTTGATGTGCGTCAAGTAATGTTTGGGAGTAGAATGACCGTTTGTCGGTTTGAGCGACCGAAAGGCGGGAGGCGATATGGACGGAAATGTTTGGTTTGAGCGCAGCAGGGTCGGCTTGTCCGCCGCCGCCTGCGAGCGTGAGTTTTTCCGTGATATGTTGCGGGATGTGTATTTTCAGACGGCCTTGCAGCTGGGTTTACCGCAATGGGATTTGACGGAAGGGGCGCCTGTGCGGGCCGGACGGGATTGCATGATGGCGGCGGAGGCATTGCCGTTTGCGGCGGAAAGCATGGATTTGCTGTTACTGCCTCATGCTTTAGACGACGGAAAATCTTGCGGAGCGGTAGCCGACGAGGCATACCGCGTATTGGCGGCGGAAGGGCGTTTGGTGTTGAGCGGTTTCAATCCGCATTCGGTGTGGCGGCTGCTTTACCGTATCGAACGCAAACCGTTTCCCTGCGAAAGCGGCGGGTTGCCGTTCGGCTGTCTGAAAGAGGCGTTTGAGGCGGCGGGTTTTGTGTTTGAACGGACGGAATGGCTGGCAGGCTGGCCTTTGCACGATGCGGCGGATGACGGCGGGTGGCAGGTGCACGGATGGCCTGCAACCGCGCTGGTGTATGGGGTGGTGTTGTCCAAACGTCAGGTGGGCATCAGGCCGCTGGACGACGATTATCCGAATGTGGTGGACGGACTGGCGTTTGGTATGTGAAGAAAAACGGCGGGCAGTGAGTCTGCCGGTTGGCCTGTTTTGTGGCGGTGTTGCTGTGCGTCGAGCTGAAAAGGAGGCTTGGTAATATTGTTGAAATAACGGGATAATTTTCTTGCTGCTGTTTTCAGTGTTTTGTTTGCAGTTTATTTTGATGTCTTGGTTTGGATTTCAATAGTAACGGCCTGATACCTTTGATGGGTTTCAGGCCGTTTTTGTTTGCACGGCTGATGTTTCGGCTTGGAGGCCGTCTGAAAATATGCTTACTTTGTTTTCAGACGGCCTTCAGTTCATCAGCAGGCCGAGCAGGCCGGAGGAGGCGACGGCGATTATGACTGTGGGCAGCATGGGGAGGCGGCAGGCTGCAAGGAGGGTGATGGCGGCGGCAATCAGTTCGTGCGGTTTGTCGGAGGCAAAGTAGGGGGCGATGACCGAAACCAACACGCAGCCGGGGGCGGCATCCATGACTTTGGCCGCCCGTTTGCTCAAAGTGCGTTTGCGGAGGGCGAAGAAGCCGATCAGGCGGGTGCCGTAGGTAACGCACAGCATACCGAGGATGACCAATATCGAATCGAATGAAATCATGCGTCGCTCCCGCCCGTTATGTAGGCACACAATAAACCGGCGGCGGCTCCGACGGGGACGTACCACGCGCCTTTGAACAGCAGGTAGGCGGTGATTGCCGTCATCAGGCTCACAAGCCAGGGCAGGGCGGGTTTCCAGCCTTTCCACATGCCGCGCAGTAAGACGAGGAATACGGCGGGAAAGGCCATGCCGAAGCCCCAGTTGTCGATGTTGCCCAAGTAGGGGCCGATGACGGTGCCGAGCGCGGAGGAGGCCACCCAGATGATGTAAAGGGTAGTGCAGATACCGGTGTAGTAGGGCAGGCTGAACAGGGGCAGGCCGGCTTCTTTGCGTTTGCGGATGTCGGCCATGGACATCGCCCAGCTTTCGTCGGTCATAAAAAACAGGGTGGGCAGGATTTTTTTCATCGGCAGGTGCTTGATATACGGCGTGAGTGCCGCACCCATCAGGATGTGGCGGATGTTGATCATGAAGGTGACGCCGATAATCAGCAGGATGGGCAGGGGCTGCGCCCAGAGGCCGACGGCGGCAAATTCGGAGCCGCCGGCAAAGTTCAGTCCGGTCATCATGGCCATTTCGAGCGCGCTCATGCCTTTGTTTCCGCCCTGTATGCCCAAAATCAGGGCAAAGGGCAGCAGGCCGATGATGACCGGCAGGGTGTCGAGTATGCCCCGGAGGAATTCCGAACGCGGCGAGGGAAGTTGCGGTGTGTTCATATCGGGTAAAACGGTGGTTGGAAGGTTGGGGCCGTCTGAAAAACAGGGTTTGCGCCGTTTCAGACGGCCTGTGTGTAAATTACAGGCAAAGATGCCAAAGCTAAAACAGGTGGTTTTCCAGCGACACGGTGTAGTCGAAACCGCGCTGTGTAAAGATTTCTCGCGGTACATTGTCGGCATGGGCGAAATTGTAGGTATTTTGCGTGTAGTAAGTGTCATCGAATCCGCAGGTGCGTCCGTTGATGCGGAGTTGTGCGGTTTGCCCTTTCGCTAAGGCAAACAGTTTTTTGCGTGCCTGCCGTCTGTCGCGTTGGTCGGTGAAATAAATGTCGATATGGTCGGCTTGCCGGGCAAACTTGAAATCGCCGTTCAATTTCACCGGCAGGGCCTGCCAGATTTTACATTCGGGTTGGCCGGCGAGAAAAACGGCGGTTCCGCCCTGAGAACAGAATTCCTGATGGTGTTGGCTGTGGCAGCCGTATTCGCAGTCCAAAACGGTGTCCGGCAGGGGCAGGGCGCGCGGCAGGCGGTTGCGTATGCCTGCCAACGGGGCGGCACGGCTGCGTTTTGTCCGGCAGACGGAGAGGATTTGCAGGATAAACATGGGAACTTAATTTTGTCGCTTGGTTTGGGTTTTCAGACGGCCTGAAGGCGAAATTGCCACGTTGCCGTTTAAGACGGCCGTTCAAAATATGCTTGGTGCGTGTATGGGTCGTTGTGGCGGCGCAATCCGTCGTTTGCAGTGCCGTGCCTTGGTAGGGCGGGCTGTCTGCGTTTTGCACATCTTTGTTATTCGGCAGACGGTTTTTCAGACGGCCTGAGGGTGTTTTCGGGCGTTTTCAGGCGGGAGACGGCGGCTTCGAATTCGGGCAGGCTGCGCGGGTCGAGATAGGGCTTCAGCATGCTGAGGTTGCGGATGACGCCCAGCCGTTTCGAGTCTTCGGGCAGTTTGTGGCGGCCGCGGACGGAGCCGCGGAAGTCGAACCAGTATTTGGTCATAATCCACATGTTCAGCGCGAGGTTTTGCAGGTCTTCCTTATCGGCGCGGAGCAGGCCGACGGAGGCCAGGTGTTCGAGGTAGTGCAGCACCACGGGCGAGGCTTTGGCGCGGGTGAATTCGTTGTATTCGCCCAAAAGCTCGGAGCTGCGGGAAAGCAGGGCGTTCATGTCGCTGAACAGGAAGCGGTATGCCCACATGATGTCGAAAATGCCGTCTAAATAGTCCACCACGTCGGACAGGGTTTGCGGCGCGTCGGCTTCGCGTATCCAGGCCATCATGCGGCTGCTGTAACGGCGGTGGAGCTGGATGATGATTTCGTCTTTGCCGCGGAAGTGGTAGTAGAGGTTGCCGGGGCTGATGCCGAGGTGGGAGGCGATGTGGTTGGTGGTGGTGTTGCGTTCGCTTTCTTCGTTGAACAGTTTCAATGCGGCATCGAGGATGCGGTTGTAGGTGTTGGGTCGGGTTTCTTTGTTCATGGCGTGCTTTCGGTGCAGGGCGTGGAGGGCTGTGTGTTTCAGACGGCCTTTTCGGGTTCGGTGCCGCTGCGTTCAATCAATCGGTTTGGATACGGGCTTTGTGCAGCGGCCGGATGGCTTCCAGCCTGGCGCGGCGGACGGCTTCCGGAATGTCTGCCGGATGTTCGCAGGCGGCGGCGATGGCGGCGGTGTCGGTTTGGGCGGCGGCTTCCAAAAGGGCGAGCCAGTGGGCGCGTTGGGGGTAGGGTGCGTTTTCCCGCCCCAGCCGTCCTTGTATATCGGCCTGGCAGACGTCCAAGGTCGTCCGAAAGCGTTCGGGGCGGCGGAATGCGTCTGTTTTTTGTAATACATTCAATGCGGTAGAGGTTTTGAGCGTGAATACGTTGTGCAGGACGATGTGCCAGCGGCAGACCAGTTCGGCCAGTTCGGCGCATTGTTTCGGCACGCGCCAGCGGCGGTTTACCGTTTGCACGGGGGCAATGCCGGCAAGGTCGTGGCCGTGGTGTTTGGGCAGGAGGTCGGGCGGGGTCAGGGCTTTGCCCAAGTCGTGCAGCAGGGCGGCGTAGCGGGCGGGCAGGCCGAGGTTCATGTCGGCGGCGCGCTGTAAAACCATCAGGGTGTGGAGGCCGCAGTCGATTTCGGGGTGGTGGGCGGCGGGTTGCGGGATGCCGAACAGGGCGTCGATTTCGGGCAGCAGCACTTTCAACGCGCCGCATTCGCGCAGGATTTCAAACATACGGCGCGGCTGTTTCTCCATCAGCCCTTTGGCCAGTTCCTGCCAGACGCGCTCGGCCACCAAGGCGTCGGCCTCGCCCGCTTCCACCATTTGGCGCATCAGGCACATGGTTCCTTCCGCCACTTCGAAGCCGTAACGGGCGGCGAAGCGGGCGGTGCGCAGGATGCGGACGGGGTCTTCGGCAAAGGCGGGGGAGACGTGGCGCAGGATTTTGCGGCGCAGGTCGGCCTCGCCGCCGAAGGGGTCGATGATGCGGCCGTCTGAAGACTGTGCGATGGCGTTGATGGTCAGGTCGCGCCGCATCAGGTCTTGTTCGAGGGTAACGTCTTTGTCGGCATGGAAGGCGAATCCGGTGTAGCCTTTGGCGGTTTTACGTTCGGTGCGCGCCAGTGCGTATTCTTCGCGGCTGTCGGGGTGGAGGAAGACGGGGAAGTCTTTGCCGACGGGCAGGAAACCTTGCGCCAGCATGGTTTCGGCATCCGCGCCGACGACGACCCAGTCGCGGTCGCGGACGGGCAGGCCCAGTAGTGAATCGCGGACTGCGCCGCCGACGAGGTAGGTTTGCATGATGTGTAGGTGTGTGCGGGAAAGCGGCAGATTATACGCAAAAGGTTGATGCTTCGGATGCTTTGTCGTTCAGACGGCCTCAATGGGGGAGGCCGTCTGAAAGGGCAGGGAGGCGGTATGCGGTTTTCAGACGGCCTGCAGGCGGGGTGTTTTGTCAGGGTTTTTTCGGGGCGTTGATTAAAATCCGGGTGTTGTGCGAGGCCCACAGGAGTTTCACCGTGTGGCGCAGGCGGGTTTGGATGATGCTGTAATGCAGGTCGGGCAGTTGCTTCAGGTAACGGGCGTCGCCGTATTTGCGGTGGCTCTGCATCAGGCGTTCCAGCCAGGCTTTCGGGTCACGCCTGCGCAGGGCTTCCTATTCGACAAACAGCCGGCGCAAATTGTCGGATTCGGTTTTGCTGATGTTTTCCGACATTTGCTCCAGTATGTGCAATGCGGCCTGTACCAGTTGGTCGGCACGGGCGGGGTCGGTGTTGAAGCTCAATTCGCTTTCGATGCGGTTGAGGTGCGGCAGCGGGCGGACGCTGAATTGCAGGCTGTACACGCCTTGCTCGCGGTCGCGCAGGGCGGCTTTCAGGCGGGCGGCAGCCAGGTTTGCCAGCAGGGGGATTTGTTCCGATGTTTCGGGCGTCCAGTTGTAAAACGGCTGCCACGAACGGATGAGTACGTCGCTGCGTGCAGAATCGTTTTCATGTATGCGGACGGTACCGTTGCCAGAAGACGGTGTCAGGTGCGTATTGGCCGCAGGACGGCGGGGGATGGAGGCGAGGTATTGTTCCAGCATCGGCTTGATGCGTTCGGGCTGCTGGCTGCTGACCAGATAGTAGTTGGTCCGGGTGGCCCCCAGACGCTGCCATTGCCGCAAAAGTTCGTTGCGGTCGAATGCGGCGACGGTTTGTGCATCGGGTTCGCTATATTCGGCACGGCCGTAATAGAGGAGTGCGGCTGCAACATCTTTGCGGCCGGTAGGCGATTGCCGGCGGACGGACAGGCGTTGGGCGGCATTTTGCAGATGGCCTTTCCAGCGTTCGTTGAATTCGGGCTGGATGTAGTAGGCGCGCTACAGGCGGAGCAGTTCGCCCAGCCGGACGTAAGGGACGTCGCCGCTGACGCTTTGGCTGTGGCTGTCGAGGCGGTAATTCAAGCCCAGTCCGTGCGGCCTGCTCCATTGCTGCCATTTGTCGGGCATTTGCTGCCAAAGCAGTTCGGCGGCCAGTTTGGCCTGCAGGGGATTGAGCGTGCTCTGCATATAGCCGCCTTCGGACAGTGCTTGGAAATAGACACGGTCGCCGGCGCTGGGGTGTTGCAGGATGACGGCCTGGTCGCCGTTGCCGAGTTGGTAATAGGCGACTTTATTGGGATGGTCGAAGCGGCTGTTGAGAACTTGGCCGGGGATGGGGGCATAAAACGGCGAACCGTCGGCAGAAGGGCGGTTTTGCGGCAGTAGCGGCATTGCGCCGTCGTCTGGTCGAACGGTTTTTTTCGCCGCTGAGGAGAGTTTGTTTTTCTTTTCCCGGCGGTTCGGCTGCGATGTTGCGGTTTGTGCCGGAGGCAGTGCCGAAGCAGCGAATTGTTCGAAGCGGCTGCTGTCGGGCAGTTCGGGTTTCCGGTTGCCGGGCGCGCGGGCGACGGCCAGTTTGTCGTCCGCATCCAGCCATTCGCGGATGCGCCGGTTCACTGCTTTGCTGTCGATGCGGTAAAGCTGTTGGCGCACGGTTTTGTTGTATTCGGTACGGTTTTGCCAGCTTTGTTGTCTGAAAATGCCGCGGTCGGCATCTTGCAGTGCGGCAGTGAGGTTCTGCGGCAGAACCGACGTTGCAGAAATCGGGGTGTTTGGGGCAAAAAGGCGGCGGTAAGCGGCAATTTCTTCTTCGGTTGCCGGCTCGGCCAAGATGCTGCGGCGCAGGTTCAGCAGGGTATGGAGGGCGTTGCGGTGACCGTCGGGAGTAGTTACGGCAGAGATGCTGACCGAACCGGTTTGCCGCGCCAAATTGCCGCTGTGCAGCGAAAGGGAAAGGATGGTGGGCGGCAGGGTTTGTTTTTTCAGACGGCTTTCGATGATGTAGGCGGCGAAGTTGTCCAGTAGCCGTTGGTATTCGCCTTCGCTGTCGGCCCGGCGAGAGGACGGGTTGCGGAAGCGGAAGACGAGGTCCAGGCTGCTGTCTCCGTTTTCCGCATCCTGAACCGTTGCGCTGCGCCAGCCGTTTTGCAGCGGTGGTTCGCATTCGATGCCGCAACGGGCTGGCAGTGTGATGCGTTGGAGGTCGCCCAGCCGTTTTGTCAGTTCGCGCTGTACGGTTTGCGGGTCAATGTCTCCCGTAATCAGGATGACGGCATTGTTCGGGGCATACCATTTGTTGTGGAATCGGCTAAGTTGTCCGGCTTCCGCCGTACGGATGGCGGTTTCGCCGCCGATGGGCGGATAACGGCCGTGGTGCGAGCCTTGCAGCAGAGGGGCGTTGCGCTTCAGTGTGAGGCGGTTTTCAGCGTTTTGGCGGTTCCGCCATTCGTTGAGGACGGTTTTTTGCTCGATTTGCCAGTCTGAAGGCTTGAATTGGCGCGGCCGCAGGATTTCGGCGGCTATGGTCAGGCTGTCTTCTAGTTCGCGGTTGCCGCGCGGGGGAAGGAGGAGATAGCGAGTATAGTCGTATGTGGTTTGGGCATTAAAATGGCGCCCCATCTGCCAGCTCCGAGCACTCAGTTGTGCGGCGATTCCCTGCGGATAGGCAGGGCTGCTGCGGAAATTCATGTGCTCGACCATGTGCGCCATGCCTTCTTCGCCGTTTTCTTCGTCTGCCGCGCCCACTTCCACCTGTAATTGCACGGCCAGGCGGCTGTTATGCTCCCCCGTAGGCAGAATATGGTAACGCAGGCCGTTGTTCAGACGGCTTTGAAGATAGTCTGCCGCAGCGGCATGGATGCTGATGCACGCGGTTAGGCACAAAAAAAGAATCGGTGGAGGTTCATAAAATATGGTTTCAGACGGCTTCCGAAGCTCGGCATTATGCCTGTTTCATGGTGGTTTGGGAAACGGCGGAACGATGCCTGATTTCCCAACATTGATGGATTTTCTTGTTGCGGAAATCGTCGGGGACGGATTGTTTGGAAATGTCTTTGACGGCGTATTGTTCCGATACCGAGTCGTCCAAGGCGAAGCTGCGCAAGTTGTTGGAGAAGTACAAGATGCCGTCTGAAGCGAGCAGGTTCATCGCGCCGTCTATGAGTTTTTGATGGTCACGCTGGATGTCGAGGATGTCGAGCATCTTTTTGCTGTTGGAGAAACTGGGCGGATCCATGACGATGAGGTCGAACTGTTTGCCTTCGGCGGCGGCATTTTGCAGGTATTGGAACACGTCGGCGCGGACGATTTTGTGTTGTTCGGGGCTGATGCCGTTGAGTTCGAAATTGCGTTTCGCCCAATCGAGATAAGTGTTGGACAAATCGACGGTTTCGCTGGATACCGCGCCGCTGGTGGCGGCATAGACGGTGAAGCTGCCGGTGTAGGAAAACAGGTTGAGGAAGCGTTTGCCCGCTGCGGTTTCGCCGACTTTTTTGCGCGTGTTGCGGTGGTCGAGAAAGAGGCCGGTGTCGAGGTATTTGTCGAGGTTGACCCAAAACTTGCGGCCGTTTTCGGTGATGACGAAATCGTCGCCGGTTTTGCCGGTTTTTTCGTATTGCTGTAGGCCTTTTTGGCGTTCGCGGCGTTTGAGGTGGATTTGTTCGGGCGCAAAACCGGTAACGAAGGCGACGGCTTCCAATACTTCGGCAAGCCACGCTTCGTATTCTTCGAGCTGCATCAGCCAGCCGGTATTGTATTCCTGAAGGTGGATTTGGTCGCCGTAAACATCGACGGCAAAAGGGAATTGGGGGATGTCGCGGTCGTAAATGCGCCAGGCTTCGATGCCGTTGCGTTTCGCCCATTTCATGAGGTGTTTGATGTTTTTGCCCATGCGGTTGGCGAAGGGTGTGATGTCGGTCATGGTTTCAGACGGCCTGAATGAGGATTGGGAAGGGTTTGGATTTTAACGCACTTGATGCCTTTTTGCTTGACCGTTATCCATAAAATCTATATTATCCGCCGTTCGCCTTTTTATACGAAGCCATCGTCTTCCAACCTAAACCGCCGTTTCGGGCGCGTTTCTTTTATTGCTTGCATATTTGCCAAGCCTTTCTGTGCAGGTTGTTGTCGATGTTAACTACAAGCAAGATGCTTGCGACAACCCTGTAACTTCACATTTCCCGTATCGTTACTTTCCTTTGCTTCAGGTCGTCTGAAAACCGTTCAGGCGTGCGCGTTGTTGTCTCTTTAGGATAGCCATGTCTATTAAATTTGCCGATTTGAACCTTGATAAAAACATCTTGTCCGCCGTGCGCAGCGAGGGTTACGAAAGCCCGACGCCGATTCAGGCGCAAGCCATTCCGTTTGCTTTGGAAGGCCGCGACATCATGGCTTCGGCGCAAACCGGCTCCGGCAAAACCGCCGCCTTCCTGCTGCCGACTTTGCAGCGACTGACCAAACGCAGCGAAAAACCGGGAAAAGGCCCGCGCGCGTTGGTATTGACGCCTACCCGAGAATTGGCGGCGCAAGTCGAGAAAAACGCGCTGGCGTACGCCAAAAATATGCGTTGGTTCCGCACCGTCAGCATCGTCGGCGGCGCATCGTTCGGCTACCAAACCCGCACCCTGAGCAAACCGGTTGACCTGATTGTCGCCACGCCGGGCCGTCTGATGGACTTGATGCAAAGCGGCAAAGTCGATTTTGACCGTTTGGAAGTGCTGATTTTGGACGAAGCCGACCGTATGCTGGACATGGGCTTTATCGACGACATCGAAACCATCGTGGAAGCGACGCCGAGCGATCGTCAGACTTTGTTGTTCTCCGCCACTTGGGACGGCGCGGTGGGCAAACTGGCGCGCAAACTGACCAAAGACCCTGAAGTCGTCGAAGTCGAGCGTGTGGACGATCAAGGCAAAATCGAAGAGCAGCTGTTGTATTGCGACGATATGCGCCACAAAAACCGCCTGCTCGACCACATCCTACGCGACGCCAACATCGACCAATGCGTGATTTTCACGTCCACCAAAGCCATGACCGAAGTCATCGCCGACGATTTGTACGAAAAAGGTTTCGCCGCCAATTGCCTGCACGGCGACATGCCGCAAGGCTGGCGTAACCGCACGCTGATGGATTTGCGCAAAGGCCGCTGCAAAATTTTGGTTGCCACCGATGTTGCTGCACGCGGTATCGACGTGCCGACCATTACCCACGTTATCAACTACGACTTGCCAAAACAGGCTGAAGATTACGTTCACCGCATCGGCCGTACCGGTCGCGCAGGCCGTACCGGTATTGCGATTACCTTCGCCGAAGTGAACGAATACGTCAAAGTGCACAAAATCGAAAAATATATCGACCGTAAGCTGAACGAAGTGACCGTCGAAGGCATGGAACCGACCCGCAAGCGCAAATCCGCAGGCGGCAAGCCGAAAGGCAAAGGCGGCTGGGGTGATAGAAAATCCGGCGGCTGGCGCGGTGATAAGAAACCGGGCAAAGAAGGCTTCGGCGGCAAATCACGCGGCGAAGGCTTCAAAAAAGAAGGATTTAAGAAAAAAGATAGATTTAAAGATAAAGCAAAAAGCGGCATGAGCAAATCGCGTTAGAAAAGCTAATATCACATACAAGAGCGGACAGGAATGTCCGCTTTTTTAGATGAAATCTTTGCAGCAATCCTATTCATAAATTGAACAAAAGCTATGGTCATCATTGGGTTTATATAGCAAAATAGTTAAACAAAGACTTAAGAAAATGTTCAAGTAACGGACAGTTGCCTACATTCTATGGAATATAGGATTAGCTGATACGGGCACATACTTATTGACCTTGATTCAGCCCCTGCCTCTTACAAAAAAGGCATTGTTTGCACCATAAAAAAACGGAATAGTCAAAACCATTCCGTTTTTTGTTTTCAGACGGACTTTATAGATTCGGAGGCCGTCTGAAACCGTTTTATCAACCTATCAAATGTTCACCGTTTCAGCTACTTCGTTGTAGCTGTCGATTTCGTTGAAGTTCATGTAGCGGTAGATTTGGTCACCCTGTTCGTTGATGATACCGATGTTGGCTTGGTATTCTTCAACGGTCGGGATTTTACCCAGTTTGGAACAAATCGCCGCCAACTCTGCCGAGCCGAGGTAAACAAAGGTGTTTTTACCCAAGCGGTTCGGGAAGTTACGGGTGGAAGTGGACATGACGGTTGCGCCTTCGTGTACTTGGGCTTGGTTACCCATACACAACGAACAGCCCGGCATTTCCATACGCGCGCCGGCGCGGCCGAGTACGCCGTAGTGGCCTTCGTCGGACAACTCTTTCGCGTCCATTTTGGTCGGCGGCGCAACCCACAGGCGGACGGGGATGTCGCTCTTACCTTCCAAGAGTTTGGAAGCAGCGCGGAAGTGGCCGATGTTGGTCATGCACGAACCGATGAACACTTCGTCGATTTTGGTGCCGGAACGTTCGGACATGAAGCATACGTCGTCCGGGTCGTTCGGGCAGGCGATAATCGGCTCTTTGATGTCGTCCATATTGATTTCAATCACGGCGGCGTATTCGGCATCTTTATCCGCTTCGAGCAGCTCCGGATTAGCCAGCCATTTTTCCATGGCTTTGATGCGGCGTTCCAAAGTGCGCGGGTCTTGATAGCCGTCGGCAATCATGTTTTTCATCAACACGACGTTGGATTTCATGTACTCGATAATCGGCTCTTTGTTGAGCTTCACGGTACAGCCGGCGGCGGAGCGTTCGGCGGATGCGTCGGTCAATTCAAAGGCTTGTTCCACTTTCAAATCGGGCAGGCCTTCGATTTCAAGGATGCGGCCGGAGAAGATGTTTTTCTTACCGGCTTTGGCGACGGTGAGCAAACCTTGTTTAATCGCGTAAAGCGGAATGGCGTTCACCAAATCGCGCAGGGTTACGCCCGGTTGCAACTTGCCGCTGAAGCGTACCAATACGGACTCAGGCATATCGAGCGGCATCACGCCGGTGGCTGCTGCGAAAGCAACCAAGCCGGAACCGGCAGGGAAGGAAATACCGATAGGGAAACGGGTGTGGCTATCGCCGCCGGTGCCGACGGTATCGGGCAGCAGCAGGCGGTTGAGCCATGAGTGGATCACGCCGTCGCCCGGACGCAGAGCCACGCCGCCACGGGTAGAAATAAAGGCAGGCAGTTCTTTATGGGTTCTGACATCGACAGGTTTCGGATAAGCCGCGGTGTGGCAGAAAGACTGCATCACCATATCGGCGGAGAAGCCCAAACAAGCCAAGTCTTTCAACTCGTCGCGGGTCATCGGACCGGTAGTGTCTTGCGAACCGACAGTCGTCATGCGCGGTTCGCAGTAAGTACCCGGACGAACGCCTTGTCCTTCGGGCAGACCGCAGGCACGACCGACCATTTTTTGAGCCAACGTGAAACCGGCTTTGCTTTCGGCAGGCGCTTGAGGCAGACGGAATTCGGTAGAAGCAGGCAGTTTCAGTGCTTCGCGCGCTTTGGCGGTCAGACCGCGACCGATAATCAGGTTGATACGGCCGCCGGCTTGCACTTCGTCCAGCAATACTTGAGATTTCAGGCTGAACTCGGCAACGGTTTCGCCGTTTTTCACGATTTTGCCTTCATAAGGCAGAATATCGACGACATCGCCCATTTTCAGCGCGGAAACATCGACTTCAATCGGCAATGCACCGGAGTCTTCTTGAGTATTGAAGAAAATCGGCGCAATTTTGCCGCCCAAGCACACGCCGCCGAAACGTTTGTTCGGTACGAACGGGATGTCTTCGCCGGTATGCCAAATCACGGAGTTGGTCGCAGATTTACGAGAAGAACCGGTACCGACCACGTCGCCGACGTAGGCAACGGGATGACCTTTGGCTTTAAGTTCTTCCAACAATTTAATCGGACCGACTTCGCCCGGTTTGTCGGGAGTGATGCCGTCGCGCGGGTTTTTCAACATTGCCAGCGCGTGCAACGGAATATCGGGACGGCTCCACGCGTCAGGAGCGGGAGAGAGGTCGTCTGTATTGGTTTCGCCGTCAACTTTGAAGACGGTAACGGTAATTTTTTCGGGAACTTTGGCGCGTGAGGTAAACCATTCGGCATCCGCCCAAGATTGCAAAACTTCCTGCGCGTATTTATTGCCTTTTTCAGCTTTTTCCTGAACGTCGTGGAAAGAATCGAACATCAGAAGCGTATGTTTCAAGCCTTTAGCAGCGATTGGCGCGAGTTTGTCGTCGTCCAAGAGTTCGATTAAGGCGTGAATGTTGTAACCGCCGAGCATCGTACCTAAGAGTTCGGTAGCATATTCGGGGGAAACCAGCGGGCTGGATGCGCTGCCTTCGGCAACGGCAGCCAGGAAAGAGGCTTTCACTTTAGCGGCATCGTCCACACCGGGCGGAACACGGTGGGCAAGCAGTTCGACCAGAAATGCTTCTTCGCCGGCCGGCGGGGTTTTCAGCAATTCAACCAAATCGGCAGTCTGCTGCGCGGTTAAAGGAAGGGCTGGGATGCCGAGTGCTTCGCGCTCGGCGGCGGCTTTGCGATAAGTTGCTAACATATTTTGTTCCTTTATGTGTTTTTCTTCTGAAACCATGCGGGATGTAGTCCGCAGTAGTGGCCGAACTATAAACCAAAATTTACAAAATAGGAATATGTGGGGCAGGGACTTTTACAGTAAAAAGATGTTGATGAACGGGTATGCGGATGCTGTCTGAAAATTTCAATTTGACGGTTTGTTTGCCAAGCGGTATGGAAGATGCTTCGGCAGGGCTGATGCTGCCCCGATTTGGATGTTATACGCCAATACAGCAAGGAGGCCGTCTGAAAACCCGTTGGAAGGTTTTCAGACGGCCTCTTTAGTTTTGACAACGGCTGCGGGATGACGTTTTTATTCCCTATTTTTATCCAGGCGTTTTTTCACTGTATTGAAAAAACCGCGCAGGATGTCGATGTCTTCGGTTTCCGTGCCGGCGCGGGCAAACAGGTTTTGCAGGCGGCGGATGATGCGTTCGCCGTTACGGCGGTTGAAAAAGCCGATGTCTTCCATCAGGCTCTGCATATGGTCGATCATGCCGCCGATTTGGGCATGGGTGGCGGTGTTTTTTTCCACTTTCAGATGTTCCATGCTGCTGTCGGTTTGGCTGTAGATTTCGTAGCACACGACTTGCACGGCCTGGGCGAGGTTGAGCGAGAAGTAGTCGGGATTGCCGTTGATGGTCATCAGGCGGTTGCAGGCTTGTACTTCTTCTATGCTCAGGCCGTAGGTTTCGTTGCCGAACACCAGCGCGGTTTGTTGTCCTGCTTCGGCGGCGGTCAGTAGCTCGGGGGTCAGCGCGCGCGGGGTTTGCAGTTCGGCGGTCAGTTCGCGGCGGCGGCTGGTCAGCGCGCAACTCAATACGGTGTCGGCAAGGGCTTCTTCCAGTGTGGCGCAGATGCGAGCGTTTTCCAGTACGTCGGCCGCGCCGGAAGCAAGGATGAAGCTTTCTTCGGGCAGTTTGAACGCCTGCGGATTTGCAGGGTCGAACATGGGCGGCTCGGCGGTCATCGGGGTTTGCATCAGGTTGGGTGCGATGAGGGTCAGCTTGGTCAGCCCCATGGTTTTCATGGCGCGGGCGGCGGAGCCGATGTTGCCCGGATGGCTGGTGCGGGTGAGGACGACGTTGATGTTGGAGAGGTAGTCGGGGGCGGTGGGTTTGGTGTTCGGCATAGTGTGATTTGCTGTATGTTTCAGACGGCCTCAAATGGTAATGAGGCCGTCTGAAAAGGTTTAGGGTTGCAGGCGGAGTTTGCTTGCCCAGCGGGCTTCGGTCAGCATTTTTTCTTCCCCTTCCGCCGTGGCGTGCAGGATGTATCGGCCGTTGGAGTAGATGATGCCGCCGTCGGGGCAGAGGGTGTAGGCCATTACGCCGGAGTGTAAAACCGTGCATCCGCCTTCGGGCGTGTATTTTACCAACTGCCAGCTTTTCGGAATGGCCGAGGGATAGCGTTCGTTTTGCTCTTCTTTGTCGCGCCGGCGGCGTACTTTGACCAGATTGCCTTCGATAAAGCGTTCTTCTTCCGACTGTTGTTTGGACTTGGCCGGATTCGCGCCGGAGGTGCGCAGTGATTCGCCACCGTAGCGTTGGCTGAAAAGTCGTATTGTTCGTCGTGCAATACGGTACAGGCCTTGTTCCTACATGTAAAAAAGCGTGTTCATGGTTTCCTGCCCTGTCTGTTTTACCGGCGGGAAAAGGCGTATAATGCGCGCTTTCCGCCTGCATGACGGATAAACCGCGCATTTTACGGCGCGTCCGGTTCTTTAACAATCGTTAAATGCGTCAGCCGCACAAAAAGCCTTTTTCAGACGGCCTCCCCGCCTCATTTCTCTATATAGGAATTTATATGAACCCGATTTTAAATACCGCCTTCAAAGCCGCGCGCAAGGCGGGCGACCTCATGATCCGCGCCTCCAAAGACCTGGGCAACATCAAAACCGACAGCAAAGCGTTTAACGATTTCGTTTCCGACATCGACCGCATGTCGGAAAACATCCTGATCGAAACCCTGCTCGAAGCCTATCCCCAGCACAAAATCACCGCCGAAGAAAGCGGCAGCCACGGCAATCCGAATGGCGCCTACGAATGGATTATCGATCCGCTTGACGGCACCACCAACTATCTGCACGGCCATCCGCAATACGCCATCTCGATGGCACTGCTGCACAACGGCAAATTGCAGGAAGCTTTGGTTTACGCGCCCGAACGCAACGACCTTTACATGGCCTCCAGAGGTAAAGGCGCGCTGCTGAATGACCGCCGCATCCGCGTTTCCGGCCGCATCGATCTGCCGCAATGCCTGATCGGTACGGGTTTCCCCGTAGTAGATCAAAGCCGGACGGATACCTATCTGGCCATTTTGAAAGACTTTTTGTCGCAAACCGCCGGTGCGCGGCGCGAAGGTGCGGCCTCGCTGGACTTGTGCGCATTGGCCTGCGGCCGTTTCGACGGTTTCTTCGAATTCAACCTCAAGCCCTGGGACATTGCCGCCGGTGCGCTGATTGCCAGGGAAGCGGGCGCGGTGGTTACCGATATGACGGGCGAACAGGGTTGGCTGGAAAGCGGCGACATCGTGGCTGCCAACCCGAAAGTTTTGGCGCAAATGCTGCAAATCATCGGCAACCATATCGGTTAAGCCCGAAACGGTCAGCATCATTGAAGGCCGTCTGAAAACCCTTTTCCTCTCGGAAGAAGAGTTTTCAGACGGCCTCATTCAATAGGTAGGCTGTCCGCACATGCCGGCCGAGCCGTACCTTCATTGCACTAAAACCTGCCGTAAGCCGAGATGGCTACGGCGGACACGGCGGCGGTAAAAAAATCAGGCCGTCTGAAAAACCTTCTGCAGGTTTTCAGACGGCCTGACTGTCTTTCCAGCGGCATCAACGGCCTTTGGGTATCGGATCTTTCTCCGAACGGTTGAAAATCAATGCGTTCGGTTTTTCTTTTAACGTATTGAGTACGGGTTGCGCGTCGCGCAGGGTTTGGTCGATATTGCGCAGGGTTTCCTGAACGTCGCGGTACACCGGCGAGGAAGGCGAAATACCTTGCAATGCCTGCCGCAGTTCGGCCAGTGTTTTGTTCAATTCTGCCGGGATGGCCTGAGTTTGCGGTTTGGCCAGCAGGCTGTTGGCCGACTTCAGCGTGGATTTCAATTCGGCCAGGCTGCCGTTCAGTTCGCCCACTGTTTTATCCAGCGGCAGTTTGTTGAACTTCTCCAGCAGGTTACCCAACTGCGCCTGCAAATCGTCGAAACCGCCGCCGCGTGTGGCGATGACCGTGAGCCCGTTGTATTCGGCCATCGGTTTCAGCCGTTCGCCGCCCGAAGGTGCGTCGGTCAGTTCGATCATTTTGCTGCCCAACAGCAGGTTGTCGCTCGACAACGTGGCGTTCAGGCCGCCGTTTAAGGCCGTCTGAAAAGCCTTCTGCCAGTATTCGCGGCTTTCGCGGTCGCCGTTTTGCTCGATTAAATGCGGCTCTATCCGCAGGCGTACCGGAATCCAGCCGTTTTCAAACAGTTTCAGGCTGTCGCCGCTGCCGAAATAAGGCACGTCGGCCACGCTGCCCACTTTCACACCTTTGTATTCCACCGGCGAACCGGCATTCAGGCCGCGCACCGATTGGCGGAAAAAGGCCGTGTAATATATGGCGCGTTCGCCCGGCAGGCGGTCCACTGCGGCGCGGTTGTCGTACAGCTCGAATTTTCCTTCCGCCTTGGCCGGCGGCGCGGCACGGTCGGGCGTACGGAAGGTGATGGCACCGGAAATCAACGCCCCCAACGGCGCGCTGTCCAACTGGAAACCGCCGCCGTCGGCCTGAATGCGGATGCCGCTGTCCAGCCAAAATTGGCTGCTGCTGTTGATTAAGCTGTCGTTCGGATGTTCGATAAACACGGTGTAGCTGACGCGGCGGCTTTCCGGATCGAATTTCGCGCTTTCTACCCGTCCGACGGGAAAGCTCTCATATACGACGGGTGCGCCCGTTTCCAGCATTTTGCTGTTCGCCCCCGATAATTGCAGCCGCAAACCGTCCTGCTCCAGCGCGGAAATTGGAGGGACGTCGGCAACATCGAATGTATCTTTTGATTCCGCCGCCTTACCCGGCATAAAGGCAATATACGAGCCCGAGACCAGTGTGTTCAGGCCGGAGATACCGTTGCTGTCGATACGCGGTTTCACCACCCAAAACTGTGTGTCGCTCCGCATCATATGTTTCACATCCGCATTGAGCTGCGCCGTCAGTTCCACGCCCTTGCCGTCTTCGCGCAGACGGATTTTCGTTACCTTGCCGACATTCACGCTCAATACGCGAACCACCGTGTTATTGACTTCGATGCCGTCCGCACTGTCAAGATACAGCGTGACTTTCGGCCCTGTGTTGCGGATGTGGTCGAACAGCAGCCAGCCGCCCACCAAGAAGGCAATCAGCGGCACCAGCCAGACAAAAGACGCGAAAGCATTCGTTTTTCGGATACGGGAAGGAACGGGAGACGGGGCTTGATCGGACATAACGCGTTATAGGGACAAAAGAGGGGCAATTATGCCGCTTTGCCCCCGACATGGCAACGAAAAGGCCGTCTGAAACGGCATTTGAAATCTTCAGACGGCTTTTTTGCAATCGGATACACAGCGTTTAGAACCGCCATAAGTTCACAAATCTTAAGCTGCTCGCATCAATTTATACCAGCGGTAGAAAAATTGAACCATAAAATTTCAACTATTTGGATAACTGGAAACAAACTGCCGAATAAACCGCATTTCGCATTTCGTTCTTAGAGATTTTTAATAATTGATGTGCAGTATCATTTGTATTAACATAATAAAATTCACATCTTAATTACTAAGGCTTAATAGAAAGGCCGCAGAAATGTCCCAAGCCAAATACAGCTTTCCCTTTCAGCCAAAAATCCTCGCCATCAGTCTTATCGGCATCTTGAACTCTTTACCGGCCCATGCAGACGATGCGGCGGATATCATCCCGTCCTCGGAAGTGATAGAAAGCAGCAACATCGAAGCACTCACCGTTACCGGCAAACGCAGTGCCGATCAAAAAGGTGCGGACGACGTATTTTACAAAAACGTTTCCAGTGTCTACGCCGGCCGCGAATACCTCGAACGCTACCGCACGGATACCGCCGGCGACGTGTTCAAAGGCTTAAATGGCGTGTACAACATGAACACCCGCAACGCCGGCAGCACGATTACGCCCAATATCCGCGGCATCAGCGGCAAAGGCCGCATCCCTGTTACCATCGACGGCACGGAGCAAACCGTGGACGTGTGGATGAACAACTACGGCATCGCCGACCGCAATTATGTCGATCCCGCCTTGTTCCGCAGTATTACGGTAGAAAAAGGCCCGGCCATGACGCGTGGCGTGAAGTCCGGCGTGGGCGGCGCGGTGTCCATCCGCACCATCGAGCCTGCCGACATCATCCCCGAAGGCAAAAGCTGGGGCGTGGAAGTGAAAACCGAGTTTTCCAATAATACTGCTGAGCAAATTCATAGGTTTAACGATTATTTGGGCAAAGACTACCGCACCTTGCCCGGCAATCCTACTGCCGATGGTGCAGCCGGCATGATGGATGGCGGTGTGGCTTTTTCCGGCCTGACTTTCTACGGCGCAGATAACGACAAGCCGCGTACCGGCAGTCGGTTTACCGAATTTAAAAACGACCGCAACTTACTGTTTTCCGCCGCCTTCAAAACCGATATTGCAGACGGCCTGATTGCCTACAGCGACCGGCGCAAAGGCACTTATTTCAGTGGCAAGCACGGTTTTGAAGGCTATCAGGGCAACAGCGTGCCCGCGTGCAAGGCTTTCCGAAACGCTGGTTCCCGATATGGCTGAACTCTACCGTCCGGGCGAACAAGTGCCCAACAGCAACGTGGCCAGCCGCAGCCTGCTTGTAAAAAACAACTGGTATTTGCTGCGCAACCAGCAAATCAACCTACATTACATGGATACCAAAATCCGCTTCGGCGAGATAAATCCTTTTATCAATACCTTATTGATTGAATTTAGCGGATTGTGGAACAACACGACTCAGGAACGTTATGAAATCGTGCCGATACAAGGCATTGATTCCAATATCCACAGCCGTACCTACAAACTCGGCTACCAATGGCAGCCCGAAGGCAGCCGCTGGATAGACCTCAAAGCCGACTTATGGCGCGTCAACACCACCAGTATCCGCCACCAAAGCGGCGGCCCTGATTTGGCCGTGCCCTACGGCGATCCCAAATACGATGCCTGGGCACACTGCTTCCGCCACAATGTAGAGCCCGATCTTGTGCAAGGCTACAGCTGCCAAGATTTGCTTAACGAAGGCTATAATGCCGACACACCGCCCAACGACCCACCTATGTTTGAGGGAGCAAACACCGTATTTGCTGGTTCTCGCCAAACCACCAAGGTTTCCCGCACCGGCTTCAACCTCAGCAACCGCATGCGCTTAAGCGATCAATTCAGCCTCACCCTTTCCGGACGCCACCAATATGAAAAGCTGGATGAATCCAGCATTATGGCCAACAACGACAAAGACATCTTCGGCATCATGAATGCCGTAACCGCGCTCACCAAGCTCACCGGCCCGCGTGCCGGGCAGCGCAAAGAGTGGGGCGCACAATTGAGTTTCGACTGGCGGACGACCTCACGCCTGCGGATTGAGGCAGGCATCCGTTACGACCGCTTCTGGGCATTTGACGACGCACTCGCCCGCGCTCGTGCCCGCCGCGACCCCATCTACTCCGTTACCCAAGGTATTGATAATGTTATCAGCGGATTAGCATTGCCCTATTTGCAAGTGATGACCCAAGAGGAAATCGATGCCTATAACCGCGCCAAAGTTGAGCTGCAAAACCGCCCGAACGATTGGGAAGAAATCTACCGTGACTTCTACCGCCGCCACGGCTTCTTACCCGATGATGGCCTGTCGCGCCACAACCAAGACGGCAATACCAGCTATGTCGATAGCAACGATCAATACCAGGATTTTGACGAAAGCCAAACCGTGCTCTACCGCCCGATGCCGGCCAGAATCTCGCACTACCGCGACCGGAAATTCAGTGGCCCCGTTTTCGAAAACGGCTTTTTTGAGCAGCGCGTGGAAAACCCGCAGGGCAGGCAGGGCAGTTTCTACCGCCATCTGCGGGTTGAACCTGGAAGCTATAGCCGCAGCCCCACACTTGACATTACACATGACAGCTATAGACAGAGTATGTACACGGAAGGGGTAACATTTGGCAATAATTCGGATTACCGCACCAGGCGGGGCGATATTGCCAGCACCGATAATGAGAAGGAAGCGGGGCGTATCTATACCGATATCGACCCCAACAGCGATGCCAACTTCCCGCCGGTGAAGCGCATGAACGGCTCGGCCTGGTCGCCCATGATCGCCCTCAGCTACGACCTCACCGATAACAGCCGCCCGCACCTGCGCTGGGCGCAGATGACGCGCTTCCCCAGTATCTACGAAACCACCAACATGTCTGCCGGCGCGGTATATAAATACCCCATGCTGCCCTCGATCGACCTCAAGCCCGAGCGCAGCACCAATTGGGAGATCGGCTACAGCTACAACTTCGCCCCGCTGTGGAGCAGGTTGCGCGAAGGCGATGTGCGCCTCACCTATTTCTCCAACACCATCAAAAACGTCATCGACACTAACGAAAATAAAGATTTGATGCAGTACGACCGAAAAATTACCCAATGCATCGAGCTGCAAAGCCGCCTCGATTTCGGCCGCTTCTTTATGTCGCTTGGCGGCACATACCGTTTAAAACAAGAAACCTGTGATGCCAACCTCGCCTTCGCCTACGATATTTTCTACAACAGCGCGCCCACCTGCATCGAAGGCGCAGCATCGGCGCCACGCGGTTCTACCAATCCATCCAGCCCAAATACTCTATTAGAGACCTTTGCAAAATTTCTTTTCCCCAGCA
>NZ_KV790757.1:0-18141 GCF_001807735.1 Neisseria sp. HMSC31F04
CTGAGGAAAAGGAATTTTGCAAAGGTCTCAGTTTGCTTTGACACCGTAGCCGTACTGACGAGCGCGGCCGAGACCGAACCAGCCGTCGGGACAGCCTTTTTTGGCGAGCTGGCGGTAGGTGCGGTAGGCGGCGCGTGCTTCGGCAGGATCGGCGGTAAAAGAGGCACAATAGAGGTATTCGAGCAGGGCAGCGTGGTAGAGGGATTTAGGTTCCATGGTTTTTGCCTTTCTGGGGGTTTTCAGACGGCCTTTGAGGCCGTCTGAAAGCTTGTCGGAACAGCTTTGGATAGACGATAAACCAAGCGGCGGCATGGCAATATTGAACGATGGTTCGGGTGGTGTGGGGAGGCTCTGGAAAACGGCTGTATCTGCCGCTTAAACCGCTTGCCGTGCCGGAAGGGTTTTAATCTATTGCCTCCCAGTTAAAGTCCGGGTCGGCGGCAGGAATATGCCCCGATTTAAAATATTCAACGGCACAACGGAATGCATGCTCCCGATGAATAATATATTTTGCTTCAAATAATCCGTATTGCCCGCCCGCATTCAATTTCACCAACGGCGAGGGTGGCGTTTCAACGGTGAGGTTAAACAGCACATCGTTTTCTTCACCCGTTACCACATATTTCCCGTTGCCTCCCGCCACCATCAGATAACTGCCGCCTGTACTTAAATTGGCGAGCGTGTGTCTGCTGGCATCTAGTTTTTCCAACACGGACAATAATTCGGCTTCCGAAGAAATATTGAACATTCTTTCTTGGCATCTGATGCCGATCCATTCGTCTAAAACAACTTCCATAGATGATTTATTCGGTTTGTTTCAGGCCGTCTGAAAGACTACCCGAACGGGTTTAAAACAAAATGCGGGTCATCGGGCCGTGCGGCAATACCGCCGGATGCCGGCCGGAATAAGGTCTTTATTGATACTGCTGCACGCCCACGGTTTCGGCCAGGGCTTTGAGGCGGCGTTCGGATTTTTCCACGTAGGGGTTGTTGCTGTCCCAAGCGTAGCCGGCGAGGATGGAGCTGATCATGCGGCTGATTTCGGGGTTGCGGTTGGGGGCGTAGATGGCGTCTTGGAAGCTGCCGTCATACCAGCCGTTCACATAGGTGCGGAAGGCGTTGACGCCCACCATCAGCGGCTCGGTGAATTCGCGCTGCCAATCTGCTTCTTGGCCTTTGAGCTGGCGGGCGAGCAGGTCGGCGGCGAGTTTGGCCGAGTGCATGGCGATGGTGACGCCGGAGGAGAAGACGGGGTCTAGGAATTCGGCGGCGTTGCCCAAGAGGGCGAAGTGGCGGCCGTGCAGGGTTTTGACGTTGGCGGAGTAGCCTTTGATGTGGCGGAAGGGGAAGTCGTTTTCCCATTGGGCGTTGCCCAAAATGCGCGCGAGCATGGGGATTTCGGCGGCGTAGCGGCGCAGGATGGCTTCGGAATCGCCCAGGCCGGCGAAGCGTTCGGGCAGGCCGACCACGCCGATGGAGCAGCGGTTGTCACCGAAGGGGATGAGCCAGAGCCATACGTCGCGGTGCACCGGGTGGGTGGAGATGAGGATTTTGCTGCGGTCGAAATCGGGGTCGGTGATATTGTCGTCGATGTGGGTGAAGTGGGCTTCGCGCATGGGCAGGTCGGACGGGGTGTCGAGGTCGAGCAGGCGGGGGAGGACGCGTCCGTAGCCGCTGGCGTCGAGCACGAAGCGGGCGGTGAGTTCGTAGGCTTCGCCGTTGTCGGTTTCCACGCTGAGGCGGGTGGTGTCGCCGCTGTTGTCGAAGGCGGTAACGGCATGGCCGAAGCGTACGTCCGCGCCTTGTTTGGCGGCTTCGTCGATCAGGATCTTATCGAAAATTCCGCGGCGCACTTGGTAGGTGGTGCCGGGGCCGGGGGTGAATTTGTCGGTGAAATCGAAATAGGTGTAGCGGCTGCCCCAAGTGAAGGCGGCGCCATTTTTAAACTGGAAGCTGGGCTCGGCCTCTACGGCGGGCAGGAAGCCGGCTTCTTCGATGAATTCCATGCAGTGCGGCAACAGGCTTTCGCCGATTACGAAGCGGGGGAAATGCTGCTTTTCGAGCACGCACACGGAAAAGCCGTGTTTGAGCAGCAGGGCGGCGGCGACTGCGCCGGAGGGGCCGGCGCCGATGATGGCGATATCGCAGGATTGGGACATGTTTGGTCTCCTTAAGGATGGGGTGTGAGGTAGGCTTCAGGTAGCCTTTCAGACGGCCTGGAAGGCTACCTGAAAATCGTGGGATAAGGTTTGCGCGGCATCAATAGATAAAACCGTATGGGTTTAAGTTTCAGACGGCCTTTTTATATTAGGCGGGCAGGTTTCGTCATTCATAATTCACATTAGGGGAGGCTACCTGAAAAGTTCTAGCCAGCCTCCGGGGTTCAGGCGAAATATTTGAGGGATGGCCTATTTGTCCAAAACTTTGGTATTGACCAACAAGCGCACCGCTGTACCTTCATAACGCTGGTTCAACCATGCCTGTAACCGTTCGTGGTCTTTGGCGGGCAGAGGTTGGGTGAATTCGAGCAAAACCACGACAATATTGTTACTTATATCTGCCTGTTTGTTTTGACTGCTTTCAGGCTGCTCCTGTGTAGTGGGTGCCGTTTGCGTTTTCTCCCAAACCACGCTGCGTCCGACAACGATTTTTTCCGCTTCTGGGTACTGGGCCTTTATTTCCCTCAGTACCGCTGTATCTACGCTACTGGCGGTTTTGTCTGCCAATGCTTCTGCTGTTTCTTCACCGTCTCCCCCCGCATAGGCTATTTTCACTTGCGGCTCTTTCACGCCTGCCGCTTCCAGACTTTTAACCAGCAGGGCAGTAATTTTATCGGCATTTCCCGTTCCGTTGACAATCAGCTCGACCGCATGCTGTTTGTGGTTCAATATCTTACGCAGCACCAAGAACCCTTCATGCTGCTGCACGGTGGCGATGGCGGCGTTGGCTTTGGTGTTGAACAGTTCCTGACGTACCAACTCTGAGGCCATATAGCCGCTCGGAATCATCACAGCCAGCACGATGGCGGTAATAATAATACTGTGCAGTCTGCGTTTGGATTCGGTTACCAGCCCCCTGCGCGGCAGCTTGAGCAGCTTCGAAACCAGCAAGGTGGCAAAAGCGATGAATACACAGTTGATGGAAAACAGATAAAAAGCACCGAAAAAATAGTGCCAGTTACCGTGTGCCAATCCGTAACCCGCAGTACACAGGGGCGGCATCAGTGCGGTGGCAATTGCCACGCCCGGTATGGCGTTGCCTCCTTCTTTTCGGGTTAGGGCCACAATACCTGCGCCACCACCGAAAAAGGCAATCAACACATCCCAGATGGTCGGCTGAGTACGCGCCAAAAGCTCGCTTTGCGCTTCTTTCAGCGGAGTGAGCAGGAAATACAGTGTGGCGGTAACCAAACTGATGGCAACACATACGGTAAGATTGCGCACCGCTTGGCGGATCAGTGCAGTATCGCCTACCGCCAAACCGTAACCCACACCGACGATCGGCCCCATCAACGGAGAAATCAACATCGCCCCAATCACTACCGCCGTACTGTTTACATTCAAACCGATACTCGCCACTGCAATGGCAAACATCAGTACCCACATATTGGTTCCCGACGCCTGCGTATTGGCACGGATGTCGGCATCGATTTTGTCGGGATGCGCTTGGTCATAGTCAAGGCTGAACACATCTTGCAGCTTGGCCATGGCGTCATTGTCTTCTGCTTCTTGATTTTTATTATTCTCCTGTTCTTGCATCTACTTATCCTTAAATCTTAACGATTAGTTTTGAATGCGGTGCCAACAATTGCAATCAAATATCGGCAGCACACTTTTCAGTTGATTAAGCCATCTTTATAGCTTTGAAGAAACTCCGACTTAGCTTGGCCAAAATATCGATCCATTCCGTTGAAGCTCACGCTTTCAGGTAGCCTTTTTCAGACGGCCTCCCGCCCCGCGCCTTCTCTCTTCAATAGCCAGGCCGAGAGCAACACGTTCAACCCCACGCCGAGCGATACGGTGATGCCGAAGGCGGCGACGGCGGGGGTGGTGCTGATGGCGAGCAGCAGGAAGGAGATGGCGGTGGTGAGGGCGGCGAGGAGGATGCCGCCGAGTTTGGCGGCGGGGGTTTCGCGGGCGGTGAGGGCGTAGACGGCGTAGTCGGCGCCTACGGCGGCCACCAAGAGCAGGCCGAACATGGCGAACAGGCTGATGGGCAGGCCGAGCCAGCCGAGCAGGCCGACGGTGGCGGCGGCGGAAATCAGCGGCACGGCGAGGATGAGGCTGCCGCGCCGTGCGCCGAAGATGCGCCACAGCACGAGCCAGGCCAGGGCGAAGGAGGCGAGTTTGAGCCAGGCGGCGTGGTTGCGGGTGTGGCGGAAGAGTTCGTTCAGCCGGGCGCGTTTGTCCACCAGCCGGGCGCAGGTGCCGCCTTGGTTGCAGGGCAGCGCGGAGAGCGCGGTTTGCACGGCGGCGGCATCGTTCAGGCCTTGCACGCGCACGAGGGCGGCTTCCTGGCCTTGGATGTTGTCCAGATAGAGGGTGCGCCAGGCTTCGGCGGTTTGCCCGCTTAAGGCTTGATCAAGCGGGACGACGGGCTGCGCGGCGGCTTGCTGCAGGGCGGTTTGGATGGTGTCAGGCTTCAGGCCGAGCTGGAGCATGGGGTCGGCCGACGGGGCGGGGTGTTCGGCCAGGCGGCGCAGTTGGGCGAGCAGGGCTTGCTGCTCTTCGGCGGGCAGCAGCCATTGGTTGAGCGACTGCACGCCGCCAATTTTTCCTTTGTTTGCCAAGGGTTGCAGGGCGGCTTCCACTTGCGCGCTGCGGCGCAAGAGTTCGTCTGCGTTGCCGGCCTGCACGAGGATGCTGCGGCCGCCGGTGTCGTTGCCGCTGATGTCGGCCACTTGGCGCATTTCGGCGATGAGTTGGGGCGATAAGGCCGCCCAGTCGCGGATGTCGTCGCGCCAATCGGTTTTCAGGTAGCCTGCGGCGGCCAGCGGCAGAATAGGCAGGAGCAGCCAGTGCAATCGGGCGGCGGCGAGCTTGTGCATGGCAGCGGCAAACCGGGCGGCGCGAGGGCGGTAGCCGCGGAATAGCGGCGGCAGCAGGAGCACGGTGGCGGCAAACGCGCCGCCGAGCGCGGCTACGGAAAACACGGCGGTTTGGCGCAGCACGGGCAGCGGGGTGAAGGCGAGCAGCAGGTAGCCGGTGGCGGTGATGCCCAGCCCGGCGAGAAAGGCGGGCAGGACGCGGCGCATGGCTTCTTTAGCCGCCCAGTCGGGCGAAAACACCGAGGGCGTGAGCCAGTGCAGCGGGAAGTCCACCAGCATCCCCACCAGGCTGGTGCCGATCACGACGGTGAGGATGTGAATCTGCCCGAACGCGCCCACCACCGCCGCCGCGCCGAGCAGCATGCCCGCGCCCAGCGGCAACACCAGCGCAAACACGCGCGGGCTGCGGAACACGGCCAACAGCAGGGCGAAGGTGAGCGTCAGGCCGATGGTGGACATCAGGCCGCTTTCGCGTTCGGATTGGGTTTTGGCTTCGGCGGCAAACAATGCGCCGCCGGCGGCCAGCAGGCGGTAGCCGCCGCGCTCGGCTTGGGCGCGGGAATCGGCCAGAAGCGGCAGCAGGCGTTCGGCCTGATCGGCGGCGGCTTTTTCAGGTAGTCTGGCGCGCAGCCACACCCAAGTGAAGCCGTCTTGTTCGCTATACATCATGCCGTTGCCGCTGTGCCATTGCAGGCGGCCGGAGGGCTGTTTTTGCTGCACGAAGCGGGCGAAGCCGAGCCAGTCGTCTTCCAGCGGCACGATTTGCGCGGCAAACGGGTTGGCCGCGTCTTCGGCGCGTTGTTGGAAATAGGCGGCGGGGTCGTGCAAGAGCAGCTGTTGTTGTTCGCGCGGCAGGGCGTTCACGCCGAGGCGGCGGATTTCCTGCCGCAGTTGTGCCAAATCGGGGTTTAGGCGGCTGTCCACCGCGGCGAACAGGCCGCTTTGCTGCCAGCGGTCGGCCACCTGTTCGGCGGCCGCGAAGGCGCGGTCGGCATCTTCGCTGCCCACCAAGAGCAGGATTTGGCCGTTGAGCTGTTTTTCGCCCGCTTCATCTGCCGCGCGCCACACCGCGTCCACCTGCGCGTCGGCGGGCAACAGCGCGGTGAGGTCGGTTTGCAGACGGCCTCCCTGCGCTATCCCCCAGCCCAGCCATGCGGCGGCGAAGGCCAGCAGTAAGGCATACAGCCACGCGAGCCTAGTCATGCAGCGCCACCCTGCCCGAAGCGCAAGGCGTGTCGCCCTGCCTGATGGCGAAATGGATTTTGTTTTTCGCCGCGTCGTGCCGCAGCGTGAGCTGCACGGTGTCGTGCGGGCGCACAAAGTGCTGGTATTTCAGGTTTTCGATGTGTTGCACCGTTTTTCTGCCCCAGTCGAAGCGTGCCGCCAAATCCATCGCCCATTGCACTTCGATCACGCCGGGCACCAGCGGGAAATCGGCAAAATGGCCGCCGAAATAAGTCAAATCCAGCGGCACCGTGCCTTCAAACGCATATTCGCGCGTTTCTTCGTTGGCGTGCAGCAAAGCCCATTGCGGCGCGGTTTGCGGCACGGTAAAGGCCGTCTGAAAATCCTGTTCGCGGATTTTTGCCTGTGGATTGCGCGGCAAGGCGGCGGCGAAACGCCAATAGCGCGGCAGCGCGGCGGTGTCTTGCGTTTTGGCCAGATGCTGTTTCAGGGTTTGCACCACGGCGGCGCGCCCCTGCTCGCGCAGCGCGGCAATGCCTTCGGCGGAAAGTGCCGCCCAGGCGGCAATCCGACCGTGCTGCGGATGGCGGGCGCAATGCGCGTCGGCCACCCAGCCGTGGGCGAGCAAATCGTGCTCCAGCTGCGCCAGCGACACGCGCTTGTCTTCCAGCTTGATGATGCGGTCTTGGCGGCCGAGCAACTCCAATCGGCGGCCGTACAGCCGCACCGCATCTGCGGTTTGCCGCACCCCGCCACTCCACGGCGAGGCTACCTGAAAAATGTTTTCTTCGTTCACCGAAGCCTCCACTTCGGGCAGCAGTTCCCACGCACCGCCCTGCCGCAGCGCGATCACGCCGGTTTCCGTGCTGCCGTACACATCGTGCGGCGCAAAGCCCAGCTTCTCTTGCAGCAGCGCGGCGGTGGCCTCCGGCAGCATTCCGCCCGCGCTGATGATGCCGCTCACATTTTGCCGCAGCCGTGCCCAGTCGCGCCCCTCGCCCAAGCGGTTCAACAGCGCGGGGCTGGCAATCCACACGCACTCGCGGCGCGAATCGGCCAGCAGCAATTCGGGATACACGCACTGCCGCCGCCCGATTTCACAGCCCGCCGCCAGCGACACGAACACGCGGAAGGTCAGCCCGTATAAATGCTGCGGGCTCACACTGCCCACGGCGGCCAGGCCGCGCCAGCTTTCAGGTAGCCTTTCGGCCAGCGCTGCCGCTTCGGCCAGCATCTGCGCGCGGGTTTTGGTTTCCACTTTCGCCTCGCCCGAAGAGCCGGAAGTTTTCAGATACAGTACGTTTTCAGACGGCCATTCCAACGCTTCCTCCGGTGCGGCCGCCTGCTCCGCCGCCCCGTCGTACAGCCAGAGGCCGTCTGAAACTTCCGGCACGTCGCTCAGCCACACCGCCCCGCCCGCTTCCGCCCAACGGCGGTTTTCTTCCGCCAGATTCGGCGGCAGATACACCTCCGCCCCCGCCAGCCACGCCGCCAGCAGCGCGGAAGCAAACCGTGCCGCATCGTCGAACCACAGCGCGGCGGCCTGCACCTTGTGCGCACGCAAACGCGCGGCCAGCGAGAGCGTGGCGGCGGAAAACTGCGAGGCTGTCCAGCCTTCGGCCAACAGGGAATCGGGGGAGCGGTTTAAAATCGGGAGTATGGGCATGGTTTTGGGTTTGGGTTTGGGTTGCAGTTGGATGGGGACGGGCGGTTTGGGGCGTTTCATCAGCGGTTAAAAAATATATTGCCGACCGACGCGCGTACCCGTGATGCCGTCTGAAAGTTTTGACGGCGGATTGTACAACGGGTTTGAAGGATGCGGGTATCTGTACCGGCGGCATCTTGGGATTCCGGCATCTGATTGAAGCGGCAGAAGCCTGCCGTTTCCTGCGCCCCTCAATTATCGGCCATTTGTCGGGCAGGACGCTTTGAGGCGGAAGGGCTGCAGACGGGGAAATTATCGGAAAGGCCGTCTGAAAAACAGGGATGGTTTTCAGACGGCCTAGTGGGATTGGCTTTATTCGTTGTCGGGTTCGGCAAACCAATCTTGCGTGGCGGTGTCGGCATCGAATACCTGCCCCATCAGCGGGGTCAGCGGGTTCACGCCCAGGCTGCGCGCCAGCGGGAGGCTTTGCAGCAGGGGTTCGTTCCAAGCGTGCAAGGCCATCGAGTACGCGCCCCAGTGGATGGGCATGAAACGTTTGGGCGAGAGCTGTGCGGCATAGCGGGCGGTTTGTTCGGGGAAGAGGTGGTTGTCGGGCCAGTGTTCGCTGTATTGGCCGTTTTCAATAAAGGCGATGTCGAAGCCGTTGAATTTTTCGGCAATTTTGTCGAAATGGCTGCCGTGGGCGGAGTCGCCGTGGAAATAGAATTTTTCGTTGCCGTGTTCGATGGCGAAGCTCGACCACAGGGCTTGATTGCGGTCGGTCAGGGTTCGGGAGGAGTCGTGGCGGGAGGGCAGCGCGGTGTAGCGGATGCCGTTGCGTTCGGTATGCTGCCACCAGTCGAGTTCGGTGATGCGTTCGCGCGGCACGCCCCATTTTTCCAGCAGTACGCCCATGCCGAGCGAGACGACGAAGTGGCTGCCCTTTGAATTGAGTGCCTGCACGCTGTCTTTTTCGAGGTGGTCGTAGTGGCTGTGGGAAATCAGGACGACATCGACGGGCGGCAGTTCGCCGATTTCGGCGGGGGCGGGCTGAAAGCGTTTCATCATGACGGGGACGGGGGAAACGGAGTCGCCGAATATGGGGTCGGTGATGACGGTTTGCCCGCCGATGCGCATCAGCAGGGTGGAATGGCCGAACCAGATAAAGCGGCTTTTGCCTTCGGGGGCGGCGAGGAAGGCCGGCCAGTCGGGTTTGACGGTGGGCAAAAGTTTGGGCGGGCGGGTCGCCTGCGGGTCGGTCAGGATTTTCCAAAATGCGCCGGCCAGGCCGGTCGGTTTTTGCTGCGGTTCGGGATTGAAGAAGGTTTGCGTTTCCGGGTCGTAGTGGTCGCTTGCGGGGTAAACGGGATGGCGGTCGGGATACAGGCCGTAGGCCGATAAGGCGCAGGCGGCGGTGAGGGTGGCGAGTTTTTTCTTGTGCTTCATGGTGGTGCGTTTCGGCGGTCGCGCCGTTTTCAGACGGTCTGCATTGTAGCAGCAGGGCAGGACCGGTTTTATTTTTTACTGAACGGGGTAATAAATTAACTTAATTTTTGCCTGAGGGATGCGGCATCGATAGGCCGTCTGAAAGGTTGTTTGCAGTTTTCAGACGGCCTTTTCAGACGGCCTTTAGGGTGTGTGGCGGTTTATTGTCCGAAGGCAAAGGCGGCGATTTTGAAATAGAGGTAGTTGGCCAGCAGGGCGGCAAACCAGAGTGCGCCCAATCGGTTGTTGGCCAGGAATTCGCGGAAACAGGCGTTGCGGTCGCGCTGCCGGATGGCGCGGTATTGTTTGATTTGCCAGTAGAGGGCCAGGGGGACGGCGGGCCAATACGGCCAGGCGGCGGAAATCGTCAGGCCCAGCCAGATCATGAGGGCGGTGAAGCCGAGGTGGCAGGCGAGTACGGCTTCGGCATCGCGGCGGCCGAAGGTGATGGCCGAGGTTTTGATGCCGATTTTGAGGTCGTCTTCTTTGTCGGCCATGGCGTAGGCGGTGTCGTAGGCCAGCGTCCACAGGACGTTGGCGGCAAAGAGCAGCCAGGCGGTGGGCGGGACGTGGCCGGTAACGGCGGCAAAGGCCATCGGGATGCCGAAGGAAAAGGCCAGGCCGAGGTAGAGTTGGGGCAGGGGGAAGAAGCGTTTGGTGAACGGATAGCTCATGGCCAAAAACAGCGCGGGCAGGCTCATCAGCCAGGTCAGGCGGTTCAGCGGCAGCAGGCAGAGCGCGGCGGCGAGGCAGAGCGCGGCGGTCAGCAGCAGGGCTTCTTTTTTGCCGACTGCGCCGCGTGCGAACGGCCGGTTTTTGGTGCGCTCGACCGCGCCGTCGAAGTTGCGGTCGGCAAAGTCGTTGATGACGCAGCCCGCGCTGCGCATCAGGAAGGTGCCGATGACGAAGGCTGAGAGGATGGTCAAATCCGGCATGCCTTGTGCCGCAATCCACAATGCCCACAGGGTCGGCCACAGCAGCAGCATGGTGCCGATGGGTTTGTCCGCGCGCATCAGTTGTCCGTAGATTTTCAGGCGTTCGGCTGTTGTGTTGTTCATGGTGTGTTTCCGTTGGTTTGAAACCGCCCGTGTCGGGCAAATGCTTTGGGAGGCCGTCTGAAAGCGGGGCGGTTTTTCAGACGGCCTTTTGCCTGCGGGGGCGGTCTGTTCGATATGATAATAATTTGCCGTTTGTCGGCGTGATATGCCGTTAATCTTTACCCGATTTAATGCCGCCATTGCTTTACTTGGCGGTTCGGCTGCCTATAATAACGCCTTCGCTGTGTTTGGTTTTGGACTATGAAACGTTCCGTCCTCTGTCCGATGCTGCTGGCCGCTGTCGGGCTGATTTATATCGTGCTGTTTACCTGTGCCGTCAATTATATTGCCGAGCAGGTGTTTCGGTTTACTGTGTTTGCCAAGCCGCAGGCAGTCGTGATGACGGTTGCTTTGGCGGCATCGGTGTTGTTTGCTTCGCCGCTGCTGCCTTTCTGCCGCAAGTTGTTCGAACGTTGCGGCGCGAAATGCCGTCATTATTTCGACCATACCCGCTAATCCCATCCGTTCCGCCGTGTTTTTTCAGACGGCCTGTTTCCCTTCGGGCAGGTTGTCCGTCTTCATGCTTTGTTCGAAATCGTGCAGCAGCTCCAGTTCAAACCGGCTGAAGCCGGCTTTCTCCCGCGCATCCAGATTCACATATCCCCGAAATACGAACATGTCGTAACGCGACAACAGGTTGCGGAACAAGGCCATCGGTTCCAAGCCGCGTTGGCGGCACAAATGCTGATACCAGTAATTGCCGATTTTCACATGGCCGACTTCGTCGCGGTAAATGATGTCCAAAACGCCGCATGTTTCCGTATCGCCGCGTTGCGCCACTTTGGCGCGTATGCCGGGCGTAACGTCCAAGCCGCGCGCTTCCAGTACCCTGGGGACCAACGCCATCCGCAGCAGGGGGTCGAAAGCCGTTTTGTAGGCCATGTCCCATAAGTGATTGTGCGCGTCGAAATCGCCGTAGGCATAACCGAAGGCTTTCAGACGGCCGGACATCAGGCGGAAATGGTATTCCTCTTCGCAAGCCACCTTTATCCAGTCGTACACAAATTCGTCGGGCATCAGGCGGAAGCGGTAGGCCGCATCGAGCGCGAGATTGATGGCGTTGAATTCGATGTGGCAGATGGCGTGCAGCATCGCGGCATAACCCTCCGGCGTATTCATTTTGCGCGGTGTAACGGCTGAAGGCGGAACCAGATTGGGTTTGTCCGGCCGGCCGGCTTCGCGGAAATCCAACGGCGGCGCGGCATTTTTCTCAAAAGGCGGGCGTTGTGCCGAACGCTCGGCCAGTTCGCGTACCAGCCGGCATTTTTGTTCCGGGTCGCGGGACAAGAGTGCCTGTTCGAGCAGTGAATAAAGGGAGTGCATAAAGTTTCCCGACGGCGAAAAACCGCTATTATAAGGTCAAACCCCCGCAAGGCCGTATCCGGCCCGGACGGGGAATTAAATAAATGTCAAAGCTTGAGGCCGTCTGAAAATAAAACGGCAGTCAATACATATCCTTAACGGCTTTACAAAAATTAAACCCGTTCCGAAGCACTTGCCCGTTTGAAGATAGGCTTTATACTGCCGCTTTGTTGCAATCCAGCCGTAAGGAAATGTTTAATGAAACAGACGACTTATTCGAAATTCTTCGCTGCCGCTATGTTGGGCCTGGCAATCGGCGCGGCGCAGGCGGGCGGAATCGACGCCTTGAAAAAATTCAATGCCGATGCCGACGGGTTAAGCGGCTCGTTCAGCCAAACCGTGAAAAACAAAAAGAAAACGCAAACTTCCGGCGGTACGTTCCAAATCATGCGTCCCGGCCTTTTCCGCTGGGAATACAGCAAGCCCTACAAACAAACGATAGTCGGCGACGGCCAGCATATTTGGCTGTACGATGTCGATTTGAAACAGGTAACCAAATCCGACCAGTCGCAGGCCATCGGCGACAGCCCCGCCTCCATCTTGTCGGACAAAAACGCTTTGGATTCCAGTTACAGCCTGAAGGAAGACGGCTCCGGCGACGGCATTGATTATGTGCTCGCCACGCCGAAGAAAAACAATGCCGGATACCAGTTTATCCGCATCGGCTTCAAAGGCGACACGTTGGCGGTCATGGAGTTGAAAGACGGTTTCGGCAATCAGACCAGCATCAAATTCAGCAATGTGAACACCCATCCCAACTTATCGCGCGGCAATTTCAAATTCGTGCCGCCCAAAGGTGTGGACGTGTTGAGTCAATAAACAAAACGGAGCTGCCGGCTTTACGGCGGCTCCGAATGTTTTTCAGGCCGTCTGAAAACGGACGGCCGCGCAGGGGGAAGGAATGAAGACAAAAAATAGGGCGATACGGATGAAGATATTCGCACTGGCTCTTTCGATGGCTGCCGTCCAGGTGCATGCCGTCTCGGCACAAAAGCTGGTGTGGGAGGCGCGCCAGCAAATCGGCCGCACCACCGCCTACGATCCCGCCTACAGCAATATCGGCTATCCGATGGGGGATGTGCCCGTGCACAAAGGCGTGTGTACCGATGTCGTCGTCCGTTCGCTGCGGCGGCAGAAAATCGATTTGCAGCAATTGATACACGAAGACATGAGCAAAAATTTTGCCGCCTACCCGAAAAAATGGGGCCTGACCCAGCCCGACCGCAACATCGACCACCGCCGCGTACCCAACATCGCCACCTATTTCCAACGCAAAGGCTATCAAACCCATGACGAAAAATTCCTGGCCGGAGACATCGTTACCTGGGATTTGGGGCGCGGCCTCACCCACATAGGCATCGTTTCCGACCGCAAAAGCGCGGGAGGAGAGCCGCTTATTTTGCACAACATCGGACGTGGGACCCGTGAAGAAAACATTCTCCGACGCTACAAAATCACCGGCCATTACCGTCTGCCGCGATAAACCCTTGTTACGGCAACGGAAGGCCGTCTGAAAAGGAATAGTAAATGATGAAAACCAAATATCTGGCCGCTGTATCCGCCCTGCTGTTGGCGGGCTGCGTGTACAGCGAAACGTCGTACGGCCGTTATGCCGCCATCGACCTGCCCGTGGAAAGCCGCACCACTATCAACAAAACCGTGACCATCAACGCTCCGCCGGGTACTACCGTCGTTTACGGCGACGCCACTCCTGCCTCCGCCTATCAGGGCGGTTACGACTGTTATTACGACAGGGGCAACCGCCGCCGCTGCTATCCGCGCCACAATCCGCCGCCGAGACAGGTATACCGCGTGGAAGGCCAAAGCGGCAGCATAGGGCAAACCTATGAAGGCGGCGGCTACTATATCGGCGGACAGATCAGCCGCTAGCCGGGTTTGCCGTAAGCGGACGATTTGACAATGCCTTAATTCCTTAACATTTCATTTGCTTAAATCCAGGCCGTCTGAAAAAGCGGCTGCGGCGATTGACAGCGGCGGGCAAATTCCGTATAGTCCGCGGTTCTGAACAAGGAGTAATGGCTGAGAGGCTGAAGGCACCTCCCTGCTAAGGAGGCATGTGGGGTCAACCTGCATCGAGGGTTCGAATCCCTCTTACTCCGCCAATCTTTGCAAAACCCCTGAGTTATTCAGGGGTTTTGCTTTACCTGCCGCCGTATTTCGATTTATGTCCGCCATCCGTCTTTTCTTTTCATTCTTCTTCATCGTCCTGCTTGCCGCCTGCGGCCCATCCGCCGAACGGCAGGCCGTGGTTTTGCAGGGCAAGACCATGGGCACAACCTATACCGTCAAATATCTTTCAGACGGCCTCAAAGATTTGCCGCCTCCCGAACAGGTGCAAGCCGATTTGGACAAATTGCTGGTTGAAGTAAACCGCCAAATGTCCACTTACGACCCGTCGTCCGAAATCAGCCGCTTCAATCAGTTGCAGGCTGTCGGCGAGCCGATGGAAATTTCCGCTGATTTTGCCTTCGTTACCGCCGAAGCCTTCCGTTTGAACGGCCTCACCCAAGGCGCGTTGGACGTTACCGTCGGGCCGTTGGTGAATCTGTGGGGCTTCGGGCCTGACAAAACCGTTACCCGCGAACCGACGGACGAGCAAATCCGGCAGGCTTCCGCCGTGGTCGGTACGGATAAAATCATCCTGGCCGGCGGGAGTGGAAAACAGACGCTGGCCAAAAAAGTTGCCGGCACATATCTCGACCTTTCTTCGATTGCGAAAGGATTCGGCGTGGACAAACTGGCCATCCATCTGGAAGGCCTGGGTATTGAAAACTATTTGGTGGAAATCGGCGGCGAATTGCGCGGGCGCGGTAAGAACGAACGCGGCGAAACTTGGCGAATCGGCATCGAACAGCCGCAAATCCTGCAAGGCGGCAATACGCAAATCGTCGTTCCGCTGGCCAATCATTCGCTGGCCACTTCGGGCGACTACCGCAATTTCCATGTCGACGCGCACGGCAGGCGGTTGTCGCACATCATCGACCCGCAAAAGCATGTCCCTATCAGCCACAACCTCGCCTCCGTCAGCGTGATTGCCGACAGCGCGACCACCGCTGACGGCCTTTCCACCGCCTTGTTCGTATTGGGCGAGCAGCGCGCCCTGCAGCTTGCCGAACAGCAGGGTTTGGCGGTATTCTTGATTATCCGCGACGGCAGCGGCTACCGCACGGAAATGTCTTCCGCATTCAAACAACTGCTACGCGACAAGGATAAATCATGAGTACCATCCTCCTGACTTTCGGTCTGTTTTTATTGATTATATTGGGCATGTCGGTCGGTTATATTTTTTCCAAACGCTCGATTAAGGGCAGTTGCGGCGGTATTACCGCGCTGGGCATGAAGAAAATGTGCGATTGCGAAACGCCGTGCAATACGTTGCAGCAAAAACTGGATCGCGAGGCATCGGAAAAAATTACCGTCGACCAATAAATCAGCCGCCGGATTGCTTTCCGGCGGTTTCATATCGTTTTACCCAACGCCCGAACCGGTTTTTCATCATGGCCGTCCAAAACATCGAACACATATCCGCCGCCAACAAGCTGCAACCACTTTACGTCATCCACGGCGAAGAAGACCTGTTGCGCGTGGAAGCGTTGGACAAACTGCGTGCCGCCGCCAAGCAGCAGGGTTATTTGAACCGCGAGGTGTACACTGCGGACAACGCCTTCGACTGGAACGAAATGCTCGCATCTGCCAACAGCATGGGTTTGTTTGCAGACTTGAAGCTGATGGAGATTCATATTCCGAATGGCAAGCCGGGGAAAAACGGGGGCGAGGCATTGCTGAGCCTGGCGGAAAACCTGCCCGACGATACTGTAACCGTCGTCATGCTGCCCAAACTGGAAAAGGCGCAGACACAGGCCAAATGGTTTGCGGCGATGGCACGGCAGGGCGTGGTGTTGGAAGCCAAAGCCGTTTCAGGTAACGCACTGCCTGCTTGGATTAAAGGCCGTCTGAAAAACGCGGGATTAGACATCGAGGCAGATGCCTTGACACTCTTTGCCGAGCGGGTGGAAGGCAACCTGCTGGCGGCCAAACAGGAAATCGACAAATTGGCTTTGCTGCACCCGGGCGGCAGCATCATCAGCGTGGCGGATGCCGAGCTGGCCGTAGCGAATGTGGCGCGGTTTGACGTATTCCAACTGGCGTCGGCCTGGATGAAAGGCGATGCCGTACGGACTTTGCATCTGCTGGAAGGCTTGGAGGCCGAAGGGGAGGAACCCGTGCTGCTGCTGTGGGCGGTGGCCGAAGACATCCGTACCCTGATTAGGCTGGCCGCCGCACTCAAGCAGGGGCAGAGCGTACAGTCTGTGCGCAACAGCCTGCGCCTGTGGGGCGATAAACAGACACTCGCCCCATTGGCCGTCAAGCGGCTGTCCGTCAGCCGTCTGATCGGCGCATTGCAGGAGTGCGCCCGTATCGACCGGATGATAAAGGGTGCGGAGGACGGCAATGCTTGGGCGGCCTTCCGCCAAATGGTTTACGGCTTGGCAGTCTAGCGTTTCCGTTGCCGTCAATGAAGCGAACCGTACGGCAATATTGAAATATGTGTACCTGCCGTTGAGGCCGTCTGAAAAGATGCCGAAAATGTTAATTCGGTTTACAATCCGCACTTCGAACCAAACACAAATTTAAGAGACAGACATGAACCCGAAAATGTTTATCCAACCCGCCATTCGCATCTCGGTTATCGCCGCCGTCATCATCAGCATCCTGATACTGTTCGGCGTCAGATGGTGGGTGGCATTGCTCAGCGTACTGGGCATCATTGCCGTTATCGCACTCTTGGCCGTGTGGGTCATCAAACGCCAACGCCGCCAGTTTACCGAACGCCTCAAAGCGTTCAACATCGACCCCGAGAGCGGGCGCATCAATCCGGCCGACCTGCGCCGCATGTACAACAGCGGCGGCCAGGCGCAAAAAGATGCAGTGATGATTTACTGCATGGCGAACAACAACTGCCCCGAAGCCGATGCGCACAAAGCCTTTAAAGAAATGTCGATGTTCAACCCGAACGCCCGTCAGGCGCAGATGAAAGCCATGCAGGAAATGCAGGCTCAGCAGCGCAAAGGCAAAGGAAAAGGCAAGGGCGGATTCCGCTGAAATGCCGAATAACGATACACGCCGTCTGAAAAGCGTTTTGCCGGGTCAAAACCATTTTCAGACGGCCTCTTTTTACGGAAAAGCAAACCATGTATGACGTAAGCACCCACGATGTGCGCCGCTTCTTCGCCGACGTTTGGCGGCAGCGGTTTGCCCCGCTGCGACTGGACGCATTGCAGCAAAAAGCATTGCGGATTCTCGAAGCCCATCAGGAATATGCCGATTATCTGGAAAACATCGAGGACTATTTGGACACGGAATGGAAACCGGAAGGCGGCAGGGAAAACCCCTTCCTCCACCTTTCGTTGCACCTCTCGATACAGGAACAGGCCGCCATCGACCAACCGCCCGGCATCCGCGCCATCCACCAAGCCCTGTGCTCCCGCCATAACGGCGACTGGGTGCGGGCGGAGCACCACATGATGGAAGCTTTGGCCGAAACCATTTGGGAAGCGCAACGTTACGGCCGAGGATTGGACGTAAACGCCTACATGACCCGCTTGAGAAAAGCCATCGGGCTAGGTCAGGAAGAGCGGGCACGGCTCAACCCGCATGAAGTCGGACTTGGGCAAGCGGCCATCGGAGAATAATGGCGGCGGTTGATATACTATAACAAAATTTTCATAAAAAACATATGCTTAGGTATTTACTTTTCCGTTTTGGAAGACTATTATCGCGTTTCCCTAAAACTGGGTAAGACCATGCCCGACCTTAATCAAATCGAAGGAAGCATCATGACACACTGCACCATTCATCACGACCACGCCCATGTTCACGGCAGCGGCTGCGGTCATACCGCCATCAAACATGACGGCCATATCGACTACCTGCACGACGGCCATTTGCATCACGAGCACAACGGCCATTACGACGAACACGCCCTGCCGGTAAATGAAACCAACCCCGATGCCTGCATCCCGCTCGATACCTGTGCGGGCCATGTTCACGGAGAAAGTTGCGGACATGAAGCTGTCCCTCACGGCGACCATATCGATTACTTGGTCAACGGCCGTCTGCATCACCAGCACGGCGATCATTGCGATGACCACGGCCCGGTGGAAATCGTTGCATAATTCAGACCGATAAGTATCGGGCAAACAGGGGAGTCGGCATAATGGCCGGCTCCCCTGTTGTTATATATGTTGTACTTGAAGGTAAAAACAGTATGAGACCTTTGCAAAATCCCCCCAAAATCC
>NZ_KV790758.1:0-981 GCF_001807735.1 Neisseria sp. HMSC31F04
GCGGCGACATCAATATCCGCAGCCGCGAGGGCGACATTACCGTCCAAGGCAGCAACATTACTGCGGGCGACACCATCCGCCTCGATTCCGCACGCGACATCCGGCTGCTCTCCGCCCAAGACAGCCAACATCAGGACGGCAAAAACCGCAATGCCGGCGTACAAGTCGGCGTCGGGGTTTCCGTTGGTGCCCAAACCGGCGTCTATATCTATGCCGAAGCCGCCTACGGCAAAGGCAAAAACCGTTCGGACAGCCAAACTCATCAAAACACCCTGCTGCAGTCCGACAAACTGCAGCTCAGCAGCAAGGGCAATACCGTGCTGAACGGTGCCCAAGCCCATGCAAAACGCATCGACGCTGAAGTCGGCGGCACACTGCACATCGAAAGCCCTCAGAACACTGTCGAACAGGAGAGCAAACAAAGCGGCGGCGGCATCCGCGCCCAAGTCGCGCTCGGTACCGCATGGAGCGTATCCGGCAACTACAACCAAAGCAAAGCCAGCGGCTACAGCCGCAGCGTCGGCAGCCAAAGCGGCCTCTTTGCCGGCGAAGGCGGCTACCACATCACCGCCGACAGCGTCCGGCTCAAAGGCGGCGCCATCGCTTCTGCCGCAGACAAAGACCACAACGAACTCACCGCCCGCAGTTTCAGCTTCGAAGACATCCGCAACGAAAGCAGCTACAGCGCCAGCAGCATGGGCATCGGTGCCGGTTATGGCGGCAGCCTGAAAGGAAGCGACGGCTTCAATCAAAGCGCCTTCGGCCGTGCGTCCCAAACCGCCGGCCAGAACATGAACAAAGGCCTTAACTACAGAAGAGCCCCACCCTGCCGCAGCATGAAAGCGGCGACAGCCAAGGCTATACCCGCTCGCTGCTCAGCGAAGGCAACATCACCATCGACGGCCGGCAGACCAGTGCCCGCTCTCTCGGCATCCATACCGATTCGACCACTGCCCATCACGGTGCCGACAGCGTTCCCGA
>NZ_KV790759.1:0-22012 GCF_001807735.1 Neisseria sp. HMSC31F04
TAGGGGATTTTGGGGAATTTTGCAAAGGTCTCTGCTTGTAATTCTTCGTTGTTGCGTTCGGCCATTATCATGTCGATAGTCGCTCGTTTTTTGGCATTTTCCGTGTTGCGCATAATGCCGTAAGATGCAACAAAAACGCCGATAGCGGTTAATATCGGCGTTCCTATGTGTATTAAACTATCAGTCATTACCATCCCATCCGTCAAGGAGGGTAAAGGTGTATGGATAAATATTTTTCATGGTAAGCTCCTTATTCTAAATTTAAAAATATAAGTTGCTGCTTTCACCAACAATATACCTGTGAGATGTTTTGTAATTTTTACTAATCCCTGTTTGGATTAGTAATATACGGCATCGCTAAACTATTTTCAATAATTACCTGTGTAAAGGTGCAGACGCGGGTTAGTTGGAGGGGGATTACCCTTATAAGGAGTTCAACTGCACCTTTTATTGACCAATGCTAAAACCTCATTCCCCCAGCGTTCCAGCGTATCCTTCCGTTCGTCCCAAAGTTCCGAACGGTTGTAGGCTGTTTGTGTTTTTGTTCCCAGAGAGTGGGCAAGCAGTTTTTCCGCAACGTCATTATCGACCTTCAGAACTTCCCGCAGATAGGTCCTAGCCAGCGAACGCAGGCCATGAGCCGTCGTCTCTAAGCCCGCCCGCTGCATGGCGACACGCGGGCTTTCTTTGTTGATGTGGCTTGAAAAGTTTACGCTTTCAAACACATATCGACCATTCACATTCAGTTCCCGCGCCTGTTCCAATACCCAACGCATCGCTGAAGATAACGGCACATCATGCGCCCGCCTCTCTTTTTTTCGTTCGGCGGGAATGTGCCACGCATCGGGATCCAATTCTTCCCATTCCATCAATGCCGTTTCCTGTATCCGCGTCATGGTTAATAGCAGCCAGTAGATACAGAGCCGTGTTACAGGATGGATTTTCAGGCGGCCCCCATAGTGTGCAAACTCATTGCGTTGCTCCAGAAAATCAATCAGGCGGGGCAATTGGGACGGCTTCAATGCCGCCATGTTCTTTGTTTGCGCCCGTTCAAATATGCCGGTACCGATTTGGGAGGCGGGATTTACTTCCATCATGCCCGATCCGACTGCAAACGCAAACACCATATTCAGGTTATTTTTCGTTTTCCGCAGCGTATCGGCGATGCCGTGTGCTTCCATTAGGCGCAGGCATTCCACTATATCGGATGTTTTAATTTGCCGAATATCTGCCCCACCCAGTTTAGGGAAAACCCATCGTTCAAAATTTCGTATGACCTGCTCCGCGTATTTGGCCGCACGCGCTTTCGACCATCGCGAAAACCAATCCCGCGCCACCTTCTCGAAAGCAAAATCAGCCCGAGCTTTCGGAGTAATGACGTTCTCTCCGTGCGCCCGTTTCCTGCGTATCTCTTCCCGCCATTCTCGTGCTTCTGCCAGCGAAAAATCAGGATACCGCCCCAGCGAGATTGTCTGTTGTTTGCCATCCTGTACAAACGACAATTTCCAACTACGGCCGCCGGTAGGATAAACCCATAAGGCCAGCCCGCCGCCGTCCGACAGTTTGTACAGTTTGTCTTTGGGTTTGGCGTTTTTTACCTGGTTTGCTGTCAGTGGTGTGATGATTTTTGCCATTATGGTAATTTCCAGCTTATCGGATAGTTACCATACACATTACCATAAAAAAGATGCAACACAAAGAGATGTAGTGATACAGGATTAGACGTGAAAATACACTAATCTACTGAATTTTCTGAATGAAAAAGATAAAAAAATACACCGTGATGTACGGTGTATTTGTTATTTGGCGGAAAGGAAGGGATTCGAACCCTCGATACGCTATTCACGTATACACGCTTTCCAGGCGTGCGACTTCAACCACTCATCCACCTTTCCTGAAATAAGAGGCGCATTATAGGGAAATTTATTGTTGAAGGCAATATTTTTTTCAGACGGATTTAAACAGGGAGTATCTAAATATGAAAATATTCAGGCCGTCTGAAAATCAGTTCAAATGATGCCTCTGTCTTTTTCACATAAATCATCAGGATTTTCCCGATATTGCCTGTCTAAATCCTTCAGGAAATATAAAAGGCCGTCTGAAAAAAGTTTTCAGACGGCCTCTTCCATTACTTGAATCAAGCCAACAATTCCCGCCAGCGTTTTACTTGGAAGCGCACTTGCTCCGGTGCGGTTCCGCCCAAGTGGTTACGCGCGTTCAAGCTGCCTTCGGGTGTCAGTACGCCGTACACGTCGTCTGAAATCAGCTTGCTGAAGCCTTGCAGGACTTCGAGCGGCAGTTCGCTCAAATCGACGGCCGCTTGGTCGGCATGGCGCACGGCTTGGGCAACGACTTCGTGGCTGTCGCGGAAAGGCATGCCTTTTTTCACCAAGTAATCCGCCAAATCGGTGGCGGTGGCGAAGCCCTGCATCACGGCGGCGCGCATATTGTCGGGTTTGACCGTTACGCCGCGCATCATGTCGGCGTAAATCCGCAGCGTGTCGATGAGTGTGTCGGCGGTGTCAAACAGCGGTTCTTTGTCTTCCTGATTGTCTTTGTTGTACGCCAAGGGCTGAGATTTCATCAGGGTAATCAAGCCGATAAGGTGTCCGATGACACGGCCGGATTTGCCGCGCACGAGTTCGGGCACATCGGGATTTTTCTTTTGCGGCATGATGGACGAACCTGTGCAGAAACGGTCGGCGATGTCGATAAAGCCGAAACGCGGACTCATCCACAAAATCAATTCTTCAGACAGGCGGCTCAGGTGAACCATAACCAGCGAGGCGGCGGCGGTGAACTCGACGGCAAAATCGCGGTCGGATACGGCATCGAGCGAATTTTGGCAGATTTGTTCGAAACCCAGCAATTCGGCGGTGATTTCGCGCTGAATCGGATAGGTCGTACCGGCAAGGGCGGCAGCACCTAGCGGCATACGGTTGACGCGTTTGCGACAGTCGGTCATGCGCTCGAAATCGCGTCCGAGCATTTCGACGTAGGCGAGCATGTGGTGTCCGAAACTGACGGGCTGGGCGACTTGCAGATGGGTGAAACCGGGCATGACGGTTTCGGCGTTTTGTTCCGCCAAATCGACCAAGGCCGTCTGAAGGCTCCAAATCAGGTCTTGAATAACGGTAATCTGGTCGCGCAGCCACAGGCGGATGTCGGTGGCGACTTGGTCGTTGCGGCTGCGGCCGGTATGCAGGCGTTTGCCGGCATCGCCGATTTTTTCGGTCAGGCGGCGTTCGATGTTCATGTGGACGTCTTCCAAATCCAGCGACCATTCGACTTTGCCAGCTTCGATTTCTGCCAAAATCTCGGCCATACCTTGTCGGATGGCATCCAAGTCTGATGCGGGTAACACGCCGGATTGGCACAACATCTCGGCATGAGCGAGTGAGCCTTGGATGTCCCATTGTGCCAAACGTTTGTCGAATTCGATGGAGCCGGTGTATTTTTTTACCAGTTCGGATACCGGCTCGTTGAATCTTCCCGACCATGTTTTGTTGCTATTCATATATAATCCGCAGTTTACGTTGGTTAATGATAATAAAGAAATGGGCATTATACGTCAAATGGGCAGCTGGTTTGCAGTTCCCGATATGCGCAATTTGGGTACGACGATCAGGATAGTCGCATTCGGTATCATTGCAGCATTGATGCTGCCTTTGGTGTCCGGCGACGGCGGTTCGTATTTCAATAAAGTTTTGAAGGAGCTTGAATGGATTGCCCCGGTTATTCTGATAAACGGATTGGTCGGCTATTTTACAAACCGTTTTTTAGTCAGGTACAGTCATGGTGTGTTGATTAAAATCATTGCCTGCATGGCTCAGTTTTTCATTGTCGATTACATATTCCTGGGTACGCGGGGTGAGTTTGTCAGGCATTTGGTGCTGTATGGAACGGGGTTGCTCTTCATGATGTATGTCGAGGCCAACCGTTTGCGCGCGTTGTCTCCCGCGGTATCGGAAGCCCGATTAACGGCTTTAACGGCGCGTATCCGGCCGCATTTTTTGTTTAACAGCCTCAATGCCGCCATCAGCCTGATACGTTTGCGGCCTTATGATGCCGAAACCCTGCTGGAAAACTTGGCCAACCTGTTCCGCGCCCAGTTGCGTGACGGTGGCCAGTACAGCACGTTGGGGCAGGAAATCGAATGGGCGCAGGAATATATCGCCATTGAGCAAATCCGCATGGGGCACCGCAGGGTTCAGGTGGAGTGGCATCACGATGCACCGGATGATGCGGAAACACCGCAGCTGCTGTTGCAGCCGTTGCTGGAAAATGCGGTTTTCCACGGCGTGGAAACCACCCACAGGCCGGGCAATATTGTGGTTCAAACCGCTTTGCAGGGGCATTGGCTGTATATCCGCATTGAAAACCCCTTTACACCGCATGAAAATATGGAGAATACTCAAAAAGTCCACCGCAGTAATTCTATGGCCTTAAAGAATCTGAAAGAACGTTTGGACATTATGTATGACAATGATGCCCAGCTGAAATTGGAAGCATTGGACGAATTGGGCATTTACCGCGTCGATATCCGGTTGCCTTACCGCAGCAAGGAAAAAGAAACGGAATACCAAACCTTGTTCGGCGGCGATTAAGCCGTTGATAAAGCGTATGGCTGCCATACGCGAAAACTATTGTTTAATCCCGGGGCTTGAAATCGGCGGTCTTTCCCCATATTCTGTGCGCCGTATCATTCACAACTGAAAAGAAAAGGATAAATCATGAGCAGCGAATTGATTGTGCATACCAGTGATGCCGATTTCGAACGCGATGTTTTACAGTCTGACGTTCCCGTATTGCTGGACTTTTGGGCACCTTGGTGCGGACCGTGCAAAATGATTGCACCGATTTTGGACGAAGTGGCTGCCGAATTTGAAGGCCGTCTGAAAGTGGTTAAAATCAATATTGACGAAAATGAGCAAACCCCCGCCAAATTCGGCGTTCGCGGTATTCCGACTTTGATGGTGTTCAAAAACGGCCAAAACGTGGCAACCAAAGTGGGCGCGCTGGCCAAAGGCCAATTGAGCGCTTTTGTTAATGCCTCCATCGCCTAAGCGGATTGTTATTCATTTGAAACAAAACGGTATGCCGAACGGCATACCGTTTTTCGTTGTGCGCCGTATTGACGGCGGCAAACCGGTTGGAAGTACCGCCATGTTTTTCAGACGGCCTATTTCAAAATATTGACACGGCGGATGATGACGGGTTTGACCGGGACATTTTGATGAATGGCCTGATCGGTAGTGGAAACTTTGCCGATATTGCGCACGACGTCCATACCGCCGATGACTTTTCCGAATACGGCATAGCCGTAGCCTTGGGGCGATTGGTCTTTATGGTTTAAAAATCCGTTGTCGGCCAAGTTGATAAAGAATTGGCTGGTGGCGGAATGCGGGTTGCCGGTGCGCGCCATGGCGATGGTGCCTGCCGTGTTTTTCAGGCCGTTCCCCGCTTCGTTGCTGATGGCTTTATCGGTGCTTTTTTGTGCCAGGTCGGCCGTAAAGCCGCCGCCCTGAATCATGAAACCGTCTATCACGCGGTGGAAGACGGTATTGTTATAAAAGCCTTTTTCTGCATAGCGGACAAAGTTGGCCACTGTTTTCGGCGCGCGCTGTTCATCCAGGCTGAGTTTGATGGTGCCGTAGTTGGTGTCTATCTCGGCCAAGGTTTCGGCTTGGGCGGTCAGGCCGGAAACGGCAAAAGCGGCGGCCAGCAGCAGTTTGGCGGTTTTATTCATAAAATGACTCCCGTGTGAAAAAGGTGCAATCATGCGCGATTTTTTTGTGAGGAAGGGTAAACGGCGGTTAAAACCTGTTTGAGGCCGTCTGAAAATAGGGAAACGGCAAAAAGCCGGGTTTCAAAAAAGCCAACGTGCAGCAAAAGTCCGAAAGCAGCCTGAAAGTCGGCTATACTGCAAACCCTTATCCATAAACAAGGAAACAAACCGTGGCGGTGAAGAATTACTGGCACATGCAGATGCATCCGACAGCCGAACCGGCGGATTTCGGCTGCCATATCGATTGGATTTTGGAGCACCGGAGCTTTATCGGCATGGGCGAATGGGAAGGTGGGCGCGATACGATTAACACATTTGTCAATGAGATGGCGGTGAACGACATCGTCGCCATCAAGCGCGGAGGCAAACTAGTGGCTTTGGTTCAAGTAATCGGAGATGCCTATTTCGTCCCGCGTGAAAGCGATGCCGACCCGCGCACGCAATGGATGGAAAACCGCCGCCCTGTCCGCGTATTGGACTGGGCGATCAACGGCGAAACCCTGCCGCAACGGATGGGTACGTTAAACCGCTGTGCAAACCAACAGGCGGAGACCACAAAGATTATCCGAAACTGGCACGCGCGCGTGAACGAATCGTTGAAAAAACGCGGAATCCCGATCGAAGTCTGACCGGTCTTGATGTCGCAGCCTGTAGGGTGGGGAACCGAATTGCCGTTGGAGCGGGATTGTTATGGGCATACTGAGCACTTTCATTGCAGCACTTTTTTCCACATCAGAACCTAAAATTGCCGAAATCCGACACACGGCGGAGTATGGCGGTTTGCTGCAACTCCGGATAGCGGCAGATAATAATCGGCCATGCGACAGCATACACATGACGCCGGAGAGGTTGGATTACATCATTACTTGCGGCCGATACGCAGGCAAAGCCCTGATGCCGCATCATGACATCATATTGAACCATACCGGACAGCAGCTTGTCGCTCGCTACCGTTCAAACGGAAAAATATTGTTCAAAATCAACTGTTCTGCCGACGAATACAGAAAAATCTCGGCCTTTCTGCTCGAACCGGCAGAGGATGGGCGGATGGAGATTGGAAAGGAAAGCCCGCATCCGCCCCGCAGTCATCCGTCAGACAAATGACGGCCAACCAACTTATAATGCCCAATTTCCGGGTATGGCCGTTTCATGCGGCCTGCCGCTGTCCGACACACACCTGAAAGCCACAATATGCTTATCCTGCTTGATCAAGACAACGTACTTGCCGATTTTGAAAGCGGTTTCCGCCGGCATTGGCGCAACCGCTTTGGCGAAGACGCGCCGATAGAAGGCAAAGAACATCTCTTTTATATCCGCGATCGCCTGCCCGAACACCTGCAAGCATATGCGGCCGAATTTTACGGCACAGTCGGTTTTTTCGAGAGCCTGCCGCCCGTCTCAGGCGCGGTGGAAGCCGCCCGCGCGCTCTTGGCTGCCGGCCACGACGTGCGCATCTGTACCGCGCCGGTAAACCAATACCGTTATTGTGCCGGCGAAAAAATTGCTTGGGTGGAGCAGCATTTGGGCACGGAATGGACACGGCGCGTCATCATTGCCAAAGACAAAACCTGGGTGCGCGGCGACATCCTTATCGACGACAAACCCAATATCGAGGGCACATTGCCGCCCCTATGGCAGCACCGTCTCTACGATGCGCCGCACAACCGTCATCTTGATGTGCCCCGCATCGTATGGGCACAGCCGGACACTTGGGCGGATTTGCTGGCCGGTTGATGCTGATTTTGTGCGGATGGCCGATATGGCGGATTCGCCGGGGTTGGGTTGGTATTTGATAGATTTTGTTTCGATTGAAAGATTACCCATATGCCGAGAGGCCGTCTGAAATGGTTTCAGACGGCCTCTTGCTGCATTCTGCCTATTTGTTTTTCCTGCGTTTCAATTTGGCGGGCGGGTGGTGTTGTTCCAGCCATTCGAACGCCGTTTTTGCAGTTTGCTGTTCGGCGGCACGGCGGCTGTGCGCTTCTGCGGTGGTGATGAAGCCGAGTTCGCCCAAGTCGCAGGAAACGGTGAAGCGGGCGGTATAGCCTTCGCCTTCTTGGTGTTCGATGCGGTATTTGGGCAGGGCGAGGCGACGTGCCTGCAGTGCTTCCTGCAACATGGTTTTGGCATCTTTGCCTTCGTTATCGAAGCTGATGCTGCCGACCCGGCGGGCAAACAGGTGGCGGACGACTTGTTCGGCAGCGTTGAAATCCGTGTCGAAGCTGACGGCGGCAAACATGGCTTCCATGGCGTCGGAGAGGATGGAAGGCCGTCTGAAACCTCCGCTTTTTAGTTCGCCGTTGCCCAACAGCAGGGCATCGCCGACTTTGAGTTCCGTTGCGATTTCGGCCAGTGTGTCTTGATTGACGAGGTTGGCGCGCAGGCGGGACAGGCGGCCTTCGGGCAGGTCGGGGAAGGTGTCGTAGAGCATTTTGGCTATGGTGTAGTTCAAGATGGCGTCGCCGACAAATTCGAAGCGTTCGTTATGGCGGGAGGAGTAGCTGCGGTGCGTGAGGGCACGGGTCAGCAGTTCGGGCTGTTTGAATCGGTATTGCAGTTTTTGTTGGATGTGCTGCAATGCGGCGGTATGCAGTTTTGGGTTCATTTCGGTATCCGTTAGGAGGCCCGAATGCTTTTCCATACTCGAGGGGAATACGGAAAAGGATTGGGACGGTTTGCGGCATCAGAGGCCGTCTGAAAAGGCGGTATTGTAACGGATTTGTATGTGGATGTGCCAAAGAGAGGCCGTCTGAAAAGCCTTAATCGGTTTTCAGACGGCCTTTTGTGCGGCTGTGGTTTAGAAATTCAGTCGCAGTCCGGTGCGCAGGGAGCGTCCGGGAAGCGGGGCAAGATATTTGAGGGTGGAGTTGTGCGGCCGTGCTTCGATGTTGCCTAAGTTGCGTGCATCGGCAAACCATTCAAGTGTGAGCTCTTTCGGCAGTTTGCGGGTGTAGGAGAGGTAGGCGTCCCATATGTTGTAGCCGCCGAGGTTGGGCTCTTCATATATGGCGCGGCCGCGACGTTTTTGTGCGGTGTAGCGCGTCAGGCTGCTGCCGAGCAGCCAGTTGCCTTTGCTCCATTCCAGGCCGATGCCGTAGCGAGAGGTAGGCATCGCGGGCATGTATTTGCCTTGGTTGTGGGAGCGGACGCATTTCAGCCATTTTTCGCGGTTTCTCGAGTCTTCCGTGCTGCAAGAGCTGTGATTTTCAGCAGGGTAGTTTTTGACCAGGTCGGCAAAGAGGCGTGCTTCCAAATTACCCGCGCGGTTGAGGTCGAAGAGGTGGGTGAATTCCAGTTCGAAGCCTCGGATTTTGGTGTCTCCCTGCTGCCAGTAGCGCAGCGGCATCCATTCTACTTCTGCGCCGCTGTCGTTGAGGTAAATGTAGTTGTCGAAGGCGGTGTGGTAGTAGGCGGCTTTCAGGGTGCTGTTTTTCCATTTGAATTCATTGGACAGCTCCCAGGTTTTCGCGGTTTCTTTTTTCAGGTCGGTATTGCCGCTTTCGTTGGCAAAGACTGCAAAGTGGCGGTTGGCGGCAAACAGCTCGTTGATTTCGGGTGCGCGCTGCGAGCGGCTGTGGCGGATGCCGATGCGCCAGGCATCAAAGGGTTTCCAAGACAATGCGGCCTGATTGCTGTTGAGGCTGTAGCGGTATTGTTTGTTCTCAAGCGAACCGCCGTAGTTACGCATCGGTTTAAAGCCGTTGAAGTTTGGGGTATGGCTGACACGGCCTATCCGGCTGCCGATTTCGGCTTCCCAGTTGCGGTAGTTGAATTTTTCCAAGGCGAAGATGCCGTACGATTGTGATCGAGTGTCAGGCATGAGGCGGTCGATTCCTTCGCCGCCGGTACGGCGTTTTTTCCAATCCAGTCCGGCACTGCCCCGTACCAGGCTGCCGATTTTATGGTTGAGTTCGACGCGCAACTGCGTACTGCGGCTGTCGATGCTGCTGACGAAGTGGTCGGCAAGCAGTTCGCGGTTCTCGGCATCGGTGTAAGCCAGTTGTGTTTTGACGTTATCCAGCCAGTTGTTGTTCGGTCGGTATTGGGCCTCGGCCGTCCAGCGGGTTTGGTCGGCAGAGATGTTGGTCGGCAATGCGCCGTCCAGATGAGTGCGGGTGCGGAGGAAGGAATAGCCGGGCATGCCGTAGTCTGTCAGGTAACGGCTGACGCCGATGCCCGCATAACCTTGGCTGCCGATATAGCTGGCGCCGACGGAAAAGTTACGGGTATGTTGGTGGCTGTTGGTCAGTTTGCCGTGTTCGTTGGGTGTGATGTGGGTGATGCTTTTGACGGTTTGACCCCTACCGCTGGTGATGCTCGGATCATACAGCGGGTTTTCCGCCCAATTTCCCCACTGAGGCCGTTCTGTCCTGTAAATGTCGGCGTAATCCAGCCCCATCATATCGCGCCATGCTTCGCCGCGGTCGAGGTAAGTCTGCATGACATAACGGTAGTAGCCTTTGTTGAAAAAAAAGTCGTACCGTACGTCGAATTGGCAGGTTTTCCCAAGAGGGAAGTAGTGCCTTTCGCCGACGGAATTGTAGCAGGCATCGGCTTTGCTGTTGCCGGGTATGCGATAGTGGGAAATTTTGCTGTTGATGCCGTCTACATGCCAGGCTATTTTGCCGATTTTGCCGTCTAGGGACAGCAGCTCGGTGTGGGGTGTGTTGTAACCGCCGCTTACTTCGGCTTTGCCTGTCCAGTTTTTTTCAGGCAGTTCGTCCGGGATTTGTCCGGTTTCTACGTTTACCGCGCCGCCGATGGCGTTGCCGCCGTAAAGTACGGCGGTGGATGATTTATGTACGGTGATTTTATCGGCCATAAAGGGATGGACGGCGGTAGGTAGGTTGCCGCCGAAGGCTGCCGTATCCGAAATGCCCAAGCCGTTTTCCATCAGTTTCACCCGTGTACCGCCAAGGCTGCGGATTTGCGGTGTGCCGTTGCCCGGACCGAAGCTGCTGTTTTGTACGCCGCTGATTCTTTCTACTGTCTGCCCCAATGAGGTGCTGCGGGCGGATTTCAATTTTTGTCCGTCCAAAATGTCCAGCGAATCTTTACTTCCGCTGTCCAAGCGGCTGCCGCTTTGCGCCGGCCGTTTGCCGGATACGGTTACTTCGGGAAGTTCCCCGGTTTGCACATCTTCGGCATATGAGAGCGCAGGAAAGGCGGTAATGGTGAGAAGTACGGATAATTTGATTTTATTTGAAGGGTTCATACTTTTTCTAATGCTATAATCTATCAATAACGGTTATATTATATCATTTAGCGAAAAAAAATGTTAATAGGGAAGTAAAAAATATTTCTCTGCAGATGAAAAGAGAGGCCGTCTGAAAGCATGGTTGGATGCTTCAGACGGCCTCTATCGTTGATTCGGCAAATAACTTTACAGAGAATGTTTATCTAATTATATGAATTACCGAGTAAATAAATTTTTAATGGCGTGTACTTACGGGAAGTGGTTTGCCGTTTGACATGACAGGCGCACACATTTCCGATAAATGGCTAGGCACTTTATCCTTATCGTTAATCTAGTAATAAAGAGTCGTCGGATATTTGTTCGCCACGCGTCCGTTCGAACAGGTCGAGCAGGTCGGGAACGTCCATGCCCGCGCGTTTTTCCCCGCCGACATCCAGGACGACGCGGCCTTGGTGCAGCATGACGGTGCGGCTGCCGTGGTCGAGCGCCTGACGCATGGAGTGGGTAACCATCATGGCGGTCAGTTTGTTGTCGGCGACGATTTGTTCCGTCAGTTCCATCACGAAGGCCGCGGTTTTGGGGTCGAGGGCGGCGGTGTGTTCGTCCAGCAGCAGGATTTTGCTGGGTTGCAGGCTGGCCATCAGCAGGCTGACGGCTTGGCGTTGGCCGCCGGAGAGCAGGCCGATGCGGTCTGTGAGGCGGTTTTCGAGGCCGAGTTTGAGCAGGGCGAGTTTTTCGCGGAAGAGTTCGCGGTTTTGGCGGTTCAGGGCGAAACCCAGCCCGCGTTTGCGGCCGCGGGAGTAGGCCAGTGCCATGTTTTCTTCGATGCTGAGTGCTTCGCAGGTGCCGGCCAGCGGGTCTTGGAAGACGCGGGCGACGAGGTGGGCGCGTTTGTGGGCGGGCAGGCGGGTAACGTCGCGGCCGTCGATGTGTATGCTGCCGCTGTCCACCATCAGGTCGCCGCTGACGGCGTTGAGGAAGGTGGATTTGCCCGCGCCGTTGCTGCCGATGACGGTAACGAATTCGCCGTCTCTGATGTGCAGGCTCATGCCGCGCATGGCGGGGTTTTCGATGGCTGTGCCGGGGTTGAAGGTTACTTTCAGGTTGTCGGCGCGCATCATGGTGTCGGTTTCCTTTTCAGACGGCGTTTGACGGCCGGCAGTTGCAGGGCGAATACGACCAGTACGGCGGTAATCAGGTTCAGGTCGGTGGGGCGCACGCCTATGCTTTGCAGTTGTTCGTTGCCGAGTGCGAAGGCAATCATCAGGCGATAGACGATGGAGCCGAGGACGGCGGACAGGGTGATGAGGAAGATGCGTTTTGCCGGCAGCAGGTTTTCGCCGATGATGACGGCGGCCAGGCCGATGACGATGGTGCCGATGCCGCTGCTCATGTCGGCGCTGCCGCTGGTTTGGGCGAACAGTGTGCCGCCCAGGGCGATGAGGGCGTTGGAGAGGGCCATGCCGAGGACGATCATTTTAGAGGTGGGCACGCCCTGGGCGCGCGCCATGCGGGCGTTAATGCCGGTGGCGCGTACGGCCAGGCCGGTTTTGGTGTTGAAGAACCAGTCGAGCAGGAGTTTTGCGGCGATGACGAAAAACAGGATGATGAGCGGCTGTACCCAGAATTGGTTGGAAAAATCGGGTGCGGTAAAGGGGGAGAAGACGCTGGGCGTGTCGATAAGGGGCAGGTTGGGCGTGCCGCCGGTAATGCGCAGGTTGAGCGAATAGAGGGCGACCATGACCAGGATGCTGGCCAAAAGGGGCAGGATGTTCAGTGAGACGTGCAGCCAGGCGGTAACGGTGCCGGCGGCCGCTCCGGCCAATGCGCCAAGCAGGCAGGCCAGCCAGGGATTTACGCCTGCTCCGACGGAGACGGCGAAAACGACTGCGCCGAGCGGGAAGCTGCCGTCGGCGGTCAGGTCGGGGAAGTCGAGGATGCGGAAGGAAATCAAAACGCCCAAGGCGACTAATGCGTAAATCAGGCCGGTTTCGATGCCGCCGAAAAAGGCGATCAAGGTCATTGCTGCGGTGTTTCTTTCTGGTTGTTTCCGATGTGGCCGGTATGGCGGAACGGCTGTTGGCAGTGGCTGGATTGGGGACGGGATGCGTTGTGCCGCTCCGCCACGATTTAAGTTTTACCCGTTATGCGGATTCGGCCACTTACGTTTTCAGACGGCCTTTTTTCGGGAGGCCGTCTGAAAACGGTGTGGCCGGATATTTTGCAGGAGGGTTTATTCTTTAACTTCTTTGGCTTCTTTCAGCAGTTCTTCCGGCAGGGTAATGCCCAGCGCGGCGGCGTGTTTTTTGCTGAGGTAGAGGTCGAGCTGGTCGAGTTTTTCAGACGGCATGTCGCCCGGTTTGCCGCCTTTCAAAACGGCTGCGGCGAGCTTGCCTGCTTTTTGGCCCGTGCCGAAGGAATCCATGCCCAAGGCCGCAACCGCGCCGCGCGTTACCGAGTCGGCATCGGAGGCGACCAGGGGGATTTTCAGTTCCATCGAGGCTTTATACATGGATTCGTAAGAGGAAACGACGTTGTTGTCGAGCGAGGTGAAAATCACGTCGGCTTTGCCGCCCAAGCTGCGTGCGGCGGTCAATACGTCGGCCGAACGCTGTGCGGGCGCGGCGGCTACTTCGATGTTTTGTTCGGCGGCTTTGGCTTTCAGGCGTTCGAGCACGGTGGTGGAATTGACTTCGCCGGGGCTGTAAACGTAGCCGATGGTTTTCAGGTTGGGCACCAGTTTTTTCATCAGGTCGATTTGCGGGCCGACGGGCAGTTCGTCGGATACGCCGGTGATGTTGGTGTGCGAGGGTTCGAGCGAGGGCACGAGTTTGGCGCCGACGGGGTCGGTTACGGCGGTGTAGATGAGGGGGATGTTTTTAGTGGCGGCGGCGACTGCCTGCGCGCTCGGGGTGGTGATGGCGATGATGGCGTCAGGGTTGGCACCGGCGAATTTTTTCGCGATTTGGGCGGCGTTGGCGGTGCTGCCTTGCGCGCTTTGGAAGTCTACGGTGAGGTTTTTGCCTTCTTCAAAGCCTTCGGCTTTCAGGCCGTCCAGAACGCCTGCGCGGATGGTGTCGAGCGCGGGGTGGTCGGCGATGGCGGTGATGGCGATTTTTTTCTGTTCCGCCGCCGAGGCTGCCGGGGCGGGGGCGGTTTGGCCGTTGTCGGCCTGTTTGTCGGCCGGCGTGCAGGCGGCGAGGATGGCGGCGGCAATGATGCCGAATATGGAGCTGGTGTATGCGGTGCGCGGGGTCATGGTCGGTTTTCTTTCGCTGAAAGGGTTAAATTATAGCGGGTTTTGTATGTTTTTGTAATGACGGCAGGCGTTTTGCCTGCCGTTTGCCGGATGTGTCTTTTCAGACGGCCTCTGTGCCGTTTTCGCTGCCGCCGGATGTTTCCTGCGGGTTTTCCAGTTTGGCTAGACGTGCTTCGAGTTCGGCCAGTTTGGTACGGGTTTTGATGAGGACTTGCTGCTGGATGTCGAATTCTTCGCGGGTGACCAGATCCATTTTGTTAAATGCGCTGCCGAGCATGGCTTTGACGTTTTTTTCCATATCTTTGGCCGGGCTGTTGGCGATGGTTTCGCCGATTTTGGCGGATACTTCTTCTAAGATTTTCGAACCGAACATGGCTGTTTCCTTCTTTAAACTGAACAGGGCGGATGACGCGGCATTGTATAGGCAAACAGGCCGTCTGAAAAGTTTGCGCTACAGCCATTCGGCCAGTGAGGCGGTGGGGATGTCCCACGACCAGATGCCGTTGCTGCCGCCGGAATCGAGTCCGCGCAGGAAGAGGTAGCGGATGCGGACGGTGCGGGGCATCTGTCCGCGCTGTTTGAGGTGGCGGGCGGCGGCAAGGGCGTATATCCAGGCTTGGAGGTAATAGTGGTGGTCGGCGACGGTTTGGTCGAGGGCGGATTGGGTGTAGCTGCCGTTGTCCATGCCCAGGTGGTTGGATTTGTAGTCGATGATGCAGGCCGTGCCGTCGGGCAGCAGGCAGGTCAGGTCGATGAAGCCGTTGAGGAAGCCTTGCAGGGTGGGGAAGTCCAGCCGTTCTGCGGCGGCGGTGCAGGCTTCGGGCAGGCCTGCGGCGGCCAGATGGTTTTTCAGACGGCCTAATTCCAAACGGTCGAAGTGCATGACGAAGCCCATTTCCGCTTTGCGGCGGGCGGCGGGGAGGGACGAGAGGGTGGTGCCGCCGTGCAGCGGTGCGGCGGCTGTTTGGTCGGCCATGAGGCAGACGGCATCCAGCCATTCGGTTTCGATGCCGTGTTTTTCCAATATGGCGGCGATGTTTTCGCGCTGTTGTCCGGCGTGGCGGGCGAAGTCGTGTTTTTCGAGGATTTCGTGCAGGCAGATGCCGGCGGCCGCGCCGCGGGGAAAGTGGAAGATGTCGCGCGGGGCGTTGTCCGTGTCGGGAGGCGGCAGAAGGCTGCCGGCGGACAGTTCGGCCGGGTCGAGCGCGGGTTGCAACCCGTCGTCGTCATCAGGCCGGGCCGTACCGTGGCCGAGGTGGCGGGTGAGGCCGGTGAAGCTGGTGTGGCGGATGAAGCTGAAACGGCGGGGCAGGTAAACGGCGGCACGGTATTCGGTGCCGCTGCGGCGGCGTGTTTGCACGGCTGCCGAAAGGGGTGCGCCTTCCTGCCATTCGATGCTTTCGGGGGCGGCGTTTATCCAGCGCAGCCAGTTGCGGCGCAGCATCTCGGTTTGGTTTTCTTTCTCGGCTTCGTAGGCTTGGCGGGTTTTCAGACGGCCGTCTGAAGGCAGGCCTTCGAGCAGGTAGGCAAAGGTGTTGCGCGGGGTGCTGCTGCAGCGGGCGGCATAGATGACGAGTTGTTCTTCGGCGCGGGTGAGGGCGACGTAGAGCAGGCGCAGGCGTTCGCCCAGGTCTTCGTCGTCGAGCTGTTCGCGGTCGGCTTCGTCGAGCTGGCTGTCGGCAAGCAGTTCGCTGCCGTTTTCGCGGTGGAGGATGTGCCATGCTTCGTTTTTCTTTTCGGCGGTATCCCAGGAGAACGGGCAGAAGACGAAGGGATATTGCAGGCCTTTTGAAGCATGGATGGTTACGATTTTGACCAGTGCCTCGTCGCTTTCCAGCCGTAGGACGGCGTTTTCGTTTTGGGGCGGGTCTTGGATTTTGGCCAGCAGCCATTGGTGCAGCGCGGCGGGGGTGTGGCTGTTTTCGTTTTCGTCGGCCAAAAGTTCGGCCAGCTGCCAGAAGTTGGTCAGGGTGCGTCCGCCGTCTGCGGCCAGCAGGCGGCCTTCGAGGCCGTAGCGGCGGGTGAAGGCCGTCAGGGCGGCGTAGATGCCCTGCCGCTGCCAAATTTGCAGGAAATCTTCGGCGGCGGAGATGTATCCGGACAGCAGGGCTTCGTCGCGGTTGAGGGCATGGAGTTGTTCGGCGGTTTGGCCGAACAGGGTGCCGGCGAGGATGAAGCGCAGGGGTTCGGTGCGGCGCGGTTCGAGCCAGAAGCCGAGCAGGGCGGCCAGGGCTTTGGCTTCTTCGCCGGCAAATACGGATTCGCGCTCTATGGAGACGCTGGGGATGCCGCGTGCGGCCAGGGTGCGCTTTATCATCGCGCCTTGGTTGTGGCTGTGGACCAAAACGGCGATTTGGCCGGCTTCCACGGGGGTGTTTTTGTAATTCAGACGGCCTTCCGCCGCTTGGTTGATCAGGGCGGCGATTTCGTCGGCGCAGTATTCGGCTGCGCGGCTGCGGAGGGTTTCTTTGTTGGGGTCGGGTTCGCCGCCGTCGTTCAGCCAGCGGATTTTCAATGCCGCCTGCAGCGGGGTGAGGCGGCTTGTCCCGCGCGGGGCGGTAACGGCCGGGTAGCCGATGTGTTCGAGGACGAAGGGGCGTTCTTTCTGTTGGAACAGGCGGCCGATGTTGTCGATGAGCAGGCTGTGGCTGCGGTAGTTGTGCGCGAGGGTGTAGTGGATGGGGGTGTCGGCGGCGGCTTGGAGGTAGGCGTAGATGTCCGCGCCGCGAAAGCCGTAAATCGCCTGTTTGGGGTCGCCGACGAGGAAGAGCGGGTTGCCGTGGGCGGCAAAGGTGCGGCGGAAGATTTCGTATTGCAGCGGGTCGGTGTCTTGGAATTCGTCTATCAGGGCGACGCGCCAGTTTTGCGAGACGGCTTCGGCGAGTTTGTCTCGGTGTGCGCCGGCGGTGAGGGCGTGGTAAACGTCGAGCAGCAGGTCGTCGGGGCTGCGTTCCTGCCGCGTCGCCCGCTGTTCGGCGGCGGTGCGGCGGACGTATTGCAGGCAGTCGAGCTGTAGGGCGATAAGTGCCTGTTGTTCGGCATCGAGCAGGGCGGATGCTGCGGTTCGGACTTTGTGGAATAAGGAGAGTGCGGCCAGGTCGGCTTCGGGGGCGGTTTGGCCTTTTTTGACGGCGGCGGTCAGGTAGTCGGCGGAAAAAACGCTTTCCCCGTTGGTGTTGCTCAGGTTTGTTTCCAGCCATTTTGCAGGCATCGCCGTTTGTTGCAGCAGTTTTTTCAGTTCGGCCAGTTTGGCTTCGTAGGTGTTTTTGCGGAATTTGTTGCCGTTCAACATGGGATGCACCCGCCAGAACAGGTCTTTCAGTTCGGGGAAACGTTGTTGCAGTTCCGTCCAAACCGCCTGCGCCCGCTCCGTTTCGGCGGCCAAATCGGTTTGAGGCCGTCTGAAAAGCAGGTCGGGACGGCCGAGGTAGCGGGAAAACTGTTGCAATACCTGGTCGGGCGTGAGGTCGGCATGAAAGGCGAGGCGGGCGTTTTGCGCATCGTGCGACACGTTTTGCCGCCAGAAATCTTGCGCGTAGGTGTTCAACTCGCGCTTGTCGTTGTCGTCGGCAGAGGAGGTTTCAAACGGCACTTGGCAGAGGAAGGCGTAGTCGCCCAGCAGGCGTTGGCAGAAGCCGTGGATGGTGTAGATGGCGGCGTTGTCGAACTGCGACAGCGCGGCCTTCAGGCGCAGTTCCAGCCGTTCGGGCGTTTCCTGCCGCGCCGCCTGTTCGAGCAGGCCGCGCATGAAATCGTCGGCTTCTTCGTCCATTTTGTCGCCGCGTATCCGTCGGAAAGCTTCGTCCAAACGGCCGCGCAGGCGGGTTTTCAGTTCGGCGGTGGCGGCTTTGGTGAAGGTAACCACCAGCACTTTGTCCACAGGCAGTTTTTCCAGCAGGATCAGGCGGGCGAAGAGGGCGGCGATGCCGTAGGTTTTGCCGGTGCCGGCGGAGGCTTCGATTAAGGCGGTGCCTTGTACGAGGACGGTCAGCGGGTCGAACGGGAGGATGCTGCGGGACATGGCGGCGGGTCGGAAGTGTGGAAAACGCGCATTATAGCGCAAGGCGGCCGTCTGAAACGTTGCGGCGGCGGGTTGTGCTTGTGGTTTTTCCGCCGCCTTTCGCGCTAAAATGCCGCTTTTTTTCAGACGGCCTTTGCTATGAGCGACACTCCGAACTACATCACGCCCGCAGGCTGGCGCAGCTTGAAAGACGAGTTGTACCAGTTGGTCAATAAAGAACGGCCCGAAATCGTGCAGATTGTGAACTGGGCGGCTTCCAACGGCGACCGCAGCGAAAACGGCGATTATCTTTACGGCAAACGTCGGATGCGCGAAATCGACCGCCGCATCCGCTTTCTCACCAAGCGTTTGGAGGCGGCACAGGTCGTCGATCCGGAAACACGCGAGGCCACCGACCAAATCTTTTTCGGCGCAACCGTAACCCTGCTGCGCGGCAACGGCAGCGAGCAGACGGTAAAAATCGTCGGCATAGACGAAATCGACACCGCGCAAAACAAAATTTCCTGGATTTCCCCGCTGGCGCGCTGCCTGATTAAGGCGCGGGAGGGCGACGAAGTGTCGCTGAACACGCCGGAGGGACGCGAGGACATCGAAATCCTCGAAGTGGCCTATGTCAGAATCGATTGAGTCCACCCGTGACGGGATAAGCAAAAAGAGCCGGAAAATATCCGGCTCTGTTTGTGTTTCGGCTTGTCGGTTTTACTGTTTGACTTCACGGCCTTTGAGGTCGATTGAAAAATCACGGCCGTTTTGCCGCACTCTGGCGGACGTGCCGTATTGATCGATAAACGGCTCGGCCTCCTGATAGCGGAACGGGATGCGGGTTTTGCCCGACAAATCGATGTAGCCCCAAAGCTTGCCTTTTTTTACCGGTATCAGCAGTTCTCGGTTTCTCGGAAACCTTTCCGCCGGTTTGTCGGCGGCATCCTGATATTGCGGCGGGATAATAATTTTTCCGTCCAATTCGGCATAGCCGTAAAGACCGTTTTTCTGAATTAGCATCACGACGTTGTCGTAGCAGCCGACCCCGTCGAAGCGGGCGGCGACGTCGGGGTCGGGTTTGACGCAGATGGAGGGCATGGCGATGGCGGCGGCGGGCAGGGCGGCGGCCGCTAAAAAGGCGGCGGAAAACAGTGCGGCGGTTTTCTTGTTCATATCGGCTTTTTCTGTGCGGTTCGGGTGTAAACGGGGAGGGAAAATGTTTTCAGACGGCCTCTCCGGGCAGGGAGGCCGTCTGAAAAACAGGTTCAGCGGGTCAGCAGGATCAGGGCTTCGCGGTATTTTTCCACGGTTTTGGCGATGACGTCGGCGGGAACGCGCGGGGCGGGGGCCTGTTTGTTCCAGCCGCTTTGCTCCAGCCAGTCGCGGACGAACTGTTTGTCGAACGAAGGCGGGTTGGTGCCGACTCGGTATTGGTCTGCCGGCCAGAAGCGGCTGGAGTCGGGGGTCAGCACTTCGTCCATCAGGGTCAGCGTGCCGTTTTCGTCGAGGCCGAATTCGAATTTGGTGTCGCAGATGATGATGCCGCGCGATTTGGCGTATTCGGCCGCTTCGGTGTACAGGCGGACGGCTTTGTCGCGCACTTCTTCCGCCAGTTCTGTGCCGATGATGTTTCGGCATTCTTCGAAGATGATGTTTTCGTCGTGGTCGCCGACGGCGGCTTTGGTGGACGGGGTGAAGATGACTTCGGGCAGCTGCTGGGCTTCCTGCAGGCCGGTAGGAAGCGGGATGCCGCATACCGCGCCGGTTTGCCGGTAGTCTTTCCAGCCGCTGCCGGCCAGGTAGCCGCGCACGATGGCTTCCACTTTGACGGGGGTCAGTTTTTTGGCGACGACGGCGCGTTTTTCCAGTGCCTGCGCCTGCTCGTGCGGCAATACGTCGTAAACAGTGTCGCCCGTGAAGTGGTTGGGCATGATGTGGGCGAGTTTACCGAACCAAAAATTAGAGATGGCGGTGAGGATTTCGCCTTTGCCGGGAATGGGGTCGTCGAGGATGACGTCGAAGGCGGAGAGGCGGTCGGATGCGACCATCAGCATACGTTTATCGTCGATTTCGTATAAGTCGCGTACTTTGCCGGAATAGATTTTTTTCAAACTGATGTGGGTCATGGCCGGGATTCCTGTGGGTTGAAAGGGTGTGGAAAGGGGCGCATTGTACTCCAAACGGCGTGTTTTGCAGCAGGAGGCCGTCTGAAAAAACGTGTGCGGCCGGAATTTTCCGCAACGGTTTTTCAGACGGCCTTCAATTGGGGAGGTGAAGGTGCAGCCTTGCGGCAGCGGAATGTTTTTCAGACGGCTTCGAAAGTTTGTTTTTAAAACAGCCATTGCGAGAGGCTGTAAATCAAGAGGCCGGCCAGGCCGCCGACGAGGGTGCCGTTGATGCGGATGTATTGCAGGTCGCGGCCGAGGCCAAGTTCCAGTTTGTCGGTGATTTCTTCGCCGTTCCAGCGTTTGACCTGTTCGGCGACGAAGGCGGCGGCACGGCCTTTGTTGCTGCCCAGCAGTTCGCGGGCAAGCAGGGTGAGGCGGATGTCGGCGCGGCGCATGAGGCGGGGGTTGCGTTCGATTTGCGCCGGGATGCGGTCGAGCAGTTTTTCTATTTGTGCGCGTATGCGTGAGCTTTCCGCCGCCGTGTCGCGCCGCGTCCATTCGGTCAGGCTTTGCCACAGTTGCGCGAGGCTGCGCCGCAGGGCGGGGGAGGCGGCGAGTTGCGCCTTGCCCGCTTCGAGGCGGCGGTGCCAGCTTGCGGAGTGGCGCAGTTCGCCGATCATTCGGGCGTATTGGCGGTCGAACATTTGCCGCAGGGCGTGGCCGGGCTGTGCGGCGGCATCGGCCAGGCAGCCGTCCGCCCAATCCAGCACTTTGGCCGCCACCCAGTCGTCCACGCGGCCGACGAGGGCGGATTTGAGGGAGGCTTTGAGTTTGTCCCAGCTGCCGGGCGAACCGCTGTCGATTTTGGCCGCCCATTCGCGCAGGTTTTGTTCCAGCAGCACGCGGGTGCTTTCGCTTTGCAGCCATGTCCGCGTGTGGCCGAGCAGGGCGAGGAACAGGCTTTCGTGCATGTCGCGGTTTTTCAGCAGTTCCATGCCGTCGGCCAGCGTGCCGCCGATTTTGCCGCCGTCGTATTGTTCGGCCAGCAGTTTGGCGGCAAAGCGGGCGGCCTGTTCGGGCGGCATGGTTTGCAGCAGGTCGGGCAGGCGGGCGCATAAAGGGGGCAGCCAGATGCGGCGGACGGCGGGGTCGGTCAGGCGGCGCAGTAGTTTTTCCGTCGGCGCGGCGCGGTAAACGCGCAGGGCGACCGGCCGTTCGCGCAGGAAGTTGTATTCGATGAAGCGGCCGAGTTCGTCGGCAATGCGGTTTTGGTTGCGCGGCAGGATGGCGGTGTGGGGGACGGGCAGTCCGAGGGGCCGTCTGAAAAGGGCGGTAACGGCAAACCAGTCGGCCAGCCCGCCTATCATGGCGGCTTCCGAGAAGGCTTTGAGGTAGGCCAGTTGGGGGTAACGGTGCAGGAAGGCTGCGGAAAGGCAGAACAGTACGGCGGCGGCCAGAAGCAGGACGGTGGCGAGACGGCGGCTTTTTTTCAGGCGCAGCCGTGCGGCTTGGGTGCGTGCGGCGGCGGAAAGGGTTTGCATGGCGGTTCCTTGTGCTTATTTTTTGTGCAGTTTGTTTTTTGCCTGTCTCCCGAAAGGCTTAGGGGGTTTATCCACATTTTCTATACAGGGCGGCAAACAGCGGCTGTGGGTTTTGT
>NZ_KV790759.1:22032-50992 GCF_001807735.1 Neisseria sp. HMSC31F04
GGCGGCAAACAGCGGCTGTGGGTTTTGTCGCCGTATCGCTTGTTCAGGCCGTCTGAAAAAGGTGTCTGCCGTTGTGGTGCGGATATTTTAAGTTTGCCTGTTTTTTAGGCATTTTGTTTTTCCGACGGCGTTTGAAGGATTTATCCCGCTTATCCACATTTGCTGCACAGGGCGGCAAACAGCGGCTGTGGGTTTTGTCGCCCGCACGGTTTGCTCAGGCCGTCTGAAAAAGGTGTTTGCCGTTGCAGTGCGGATGTTTTAAGCTTGCCTTTTTTTTAGGCATTTTGTTTTTTCGACGGCGTTTGAAGGGTTTATCCCGCTTATCCACATTTTCTATACAGGGCGGTAAACAAGGCTTGTGGACGGCCTTTGCACGGCGGTTTTTCAGACGGCCTCGCCAGCCGGCTTTTCCAGCCAAATCATGCTGACCATCCGGCCGGTTTGGCCGTCGCGGCGGTAGGAGAAAAAGGTGTCGCGTTCCAATACGGTGCAGTGCGTGCCGCCGTAAATCAGGTTTACGCCTTCGCGGCGCAGGGTTTGCCGCGCGTGGGCGTAGATGTCGGCCAGGTATTTGCCGCCGCCTATGCCTTCAAAGGCGTTTTCGGCGGCGGAATGCAGGCGGCAGAAGGCTTCGCACACGTCTTCGCCGACCTCGAAAGCGTCCGGGCCGATGGCGGGGCCGAGGTAGGCCATGATTTCGCCGGGATCGGCCTGCATCGCGGCCAACGTGTTTTGCAGGATGCCGCCCGCCAGTCCGCGCCAGCCCGCATGGGCGGCGGCCACCACCGTGCCCGCGCGGTCGCAAAGCAAAACGGGCAGGCAGTCTGCCGTCATCACCGCGCAAGCCGCCGTGCCCGTGCGGTCGAATGATGCGTCGGCTTCGGGCGTACTGCCGGGCACGTCTGCGGCGGGCAGCACGATGCTGCTGTGGGTTTGGTTCAGGTAGGCGGGCGGCACGGGTACGGCGGCCTGCACGATTTCGCGGTTGCGCGCGACGTTTTCCGGCCGGTCGCCGACATGGCCGCCGACATTCAGGGAAGCATAGGGAGCTTGGCTCACCCCGCCGTTTCGGGTGCTGACCAATGTTGTCACGTTGGCGGGTGCCGGCCATTCCGCTTGAAAAAACGGCAGGCCGTCTGAAACGAGGTTGAGGGTTTGACTGATGGTTTTCACGGTGGTTCCTTCATTTTCCTTGGAAAGGTGGGGTGTGTTTTCAGACGGCCTATCATACCCGATTTCCCGCCGCGGCGAGATGTTGGCTATAATGCCGCCCTTTTACATCCGGATTCAGACAAATCACATGAACAGCAGCCGTTTTAATTCCACCGGTCCCAAAATCGGCCTGAGCGTACGCTTGGCCGAAACCCAAGCCGAAATCGAAGCCGCGCAACGCCTGCGCTACCGCGTGTTTGCCGAAGAATTGGGTGCGGACATCCCGAACACCGACGGGCGCGACATCGACCCCTACGACGAGCACTGCCACCACCTCCTCGCCTTCGACGACGCCACGGGCGAAGTCATCGGCTGCTACCGCCTGATTACCGAAGAAACCGCTAAAAAAGTCGGCGACTGGTACAGCGAACACGAATTCGACCTCTCGCCGCTGAAAGACATCCTGCCGCACACCGTCGAACTCGGCCGCGCCTGCACCCACCCCGACTACCGCAACGGCGGCCTTGTCATGCTCCTGTGGACGGGCCTGGTCAAATTCATGAAAGACGAAAACCTGCGCTTCATGATAGGCTGCGGCAGCATCGAAATGCACGACGGCGGAAGCGACGCGGCCGCGCTTTACCACAGCCTGAAAGAAAAATACCTCGCGCCGGAACAATGGTGCGTCAAACCGCTCAACCCCCTTAAATGGAACGAAATCACGCCGTCTGAAAACCCGTCCGTACCGCCTTTGATTAAAGGATATTTGAAAGCGGGCGCGTGGTTTTGCGGCGAACCATGCGTGGACGAAGCCTTCAAATGCGCGGATGTCTTAATCATGATGGACATCACGCAATTGAGCGACCGCTACCTGCAAAAATTCGCCCCGAAAGTCTGAAACAGCCGACAAAAGGCCGTCTGAAAACCTTTCAGACGGCCTCCTGTCCGTATCATCATAAAAAAGCCCGATACATGAATCAAATACGCTTCATATACCGCCTGTTCTGCATAGGCGGCTGCCTGCTTTACGGCATGGCCGAAATGTTCTTCCTCTTCCCGTTTTACAGCAAAAAACGCAAATTGCGCGCCATACAGATATGGTCTTTGCGCGTCCTCGCCTCGTGCGGCATGAAACTGAAAACCTACGGCAACTTTCCCTCCGAGGAACACGGCCAAATGCTGATCTGCAACCACATCTCATGGCTGGATATCATGGCCGTAAACGCCGCCTTCCCCGGCCGCTTCGTCGCCAAAGACGACGTGGCCAAATGGCCGGTTATCGGCTACCTCGCCACACAGGCGCAAACCGTTTACGTCGCCCGCAACAAAGGCACCGAAGGCAACAGCGAAAAAATCCGCCGCGTTACCGAAGCCCTGCAAAACGGCGGCACCGTAACCCTCTTTCCGGAAGGCACCAGCACCGAAGGCCGCAGCATCCTCCCCTTTAAAACCAGCTTTTTTCAGGCGGCCTATGAAGCAGGCGTCCCCTTGCTGCCCGTCCTCTGCCGCTATCCCAACCCCGACGGCAGCAGCCCGAACCCCCATGCCGCCTACTACGGCGACATCAGCCTGTGGCAGTCCATCCGCGCCATTATTTCCCAACCGCAAAGCACGGTAGAACTGCACTTTCTCGAGCCGGTCGCCGCCACCGAAACCAGACAGGAAACCGCCCGCGCCATCCATGCCTTGTTAAGTCAGAAACAGCAGGATTTAGGCTGATTGAATAGCGGATTCAAACATTCTCCCGTAATGGATAAAACGGCATGAGTTAAAGCTCATGCCGTTTTTTTTATCCCCAATTGTTGCAAAATATCAACAGAAAAAAGCAGATGTTTTTTTATTCCAAAAAAATGTTTTTTAACACCACCGAAGAAAAAGCAAAACGGCACAATGCAATAGAGAATACATCAGATTCTACAAGTGATAAAGAAGTGTGAAGTTAAAGCGGAAAGGTGTAAAGAATAATTTGCATTAACAAATCCCATCGCCGATAATCCGCCCCCCGATAAGAAAACCATTATCAATCCAATTATTACTTCGTATCCCAACCATCCGGCAAACAATATGATGCTGGATACACGTCATCCTCAAAGGAAACAAAATAATATGAAGCACAACAAAATGACGCCGATAGCCTTGTCCGTAGGGCTTCTGTTCTGCTGCGCCGCCCATGCGGCCGACAGCGTCGAACCGGTGGAAAAATCAGACGCGCTGAAACAAGTAACGGTAAAAGGTCGCCGCAACGCGCCTATTGCAACCGAACGTGTCAATGCCGACGCTATTCAGGAGCAAATGATCCGCGACAACAAAGACCTGGTGCGCTACTCGCCCGATGTGGGTGTGGCCGACCAAGGCCGCCACCAAAAAGGCTTTGCCATTCGCGGCGTGGAGGATAATCGTGTCGGCATCAGCATTGACGGTGTCGCTTTGCCCGATTCGGAAGAAAACTCACTCTACAAACGCTATGGCAACTTGAATACTTCACGACAAAGCATTGATCCCGAACTTGCCCGCACTATTGAAATCGTCAAAGGTGCAGATTCGTTCAATCAAGGCAGCGGAAATTTAGGGGGGGGGGTTAATTACCGCACACTTACCGCCGCCGACATCGTGCAGCCCGATAACAAGTTGGGTTTTCTGCTTCGCAGCGGCTTTGCCAGCAAAAACCGCGAATGGGTCAATACAGTGGGAACGGGTTATCAGGGCGAGAAAGCCGAAGCGGTATTGCTGTATTCCCACCGGCACGGCCATGAAATGAAAAGCCGGGGCGGCTACACCATTCCCGAAAACAGCCTGAAAACCCGCGATTACGGCAGCAGCCGCCAAATCCCCGATGCGGCCAAACACAAAAGCCACAGCTTTTTGGCCAAATGGGCATGGCGTTTTAACGACAACCACCGCATCGGCGCATCTTTGAGCGGCCAACAGGGCAACAACTACATCATTGAAGATTCGGGTGTTTGGTTTTATACCAAATACCGCGAATCAGACGACCGTGCCAAACGCCGTACTTGGAACGCTTTTTATGAATTTACGCCCGATTCCGACTGGTTGGCGTTAGTCAAAGCGGATTTGGATTATCAAAAAGCCGTTTCCTCCGCCTACAACTACGAAGGCACACGCGAACCGCGCGAACCGAGCGACGACAACATCCGCATCTTTACCACCCGTTTCAAACGCTTGTCTTTGCGTGCCGATACCCAGCCTTTGAGCCTGGGAAGCACACGGCATACGCTGTCGTTTAAAGCCGCTGTTGCCCGCAGGGAGTTTGACATTCTGCACCGCGACCGTTATTTCTTAAGCGGTGCATATTTGCCCTACGAAGAAAAAACGATGATGTATCCGGTGAAAACCACGCAATACAATTTGTCTTTGCACGACCGCATTGCGTTTAACAACACCTTCTCCGGCTACGCAGGCATCCGCTACGACCACAACAAAGTCCAGCCGCAGGATTTGAACGGGCTTTATTGCAAAAACTGTCTGGTTCCCAAACCCGCCGACAGCACTTTCAAAGGATGGAGCTGGGTAGTGGGTGCGGATGCCAAACTGAATGACGCATGGCAACTGGGTTACAGCATCGGAACGGGCTTCCGCGTACCAAATGCTTCGGAAATGTATTTTGACTATCGTGACAATCCGGCGGGCGCATGGTTGTCCAATCCGAATCTGAAAGTCGAACGCAGCCTGACGCAAAATATCAGTCTCAACGGCAACGGCAAAGCAGGGAATTTGGCTGTTAATCTGCACCATACCCGTTACAAAGATTTTCTCTATGAACAGGAAACTTTGGTGAGTGAAGCCAATCCGTTCTATCCGTGGTGGTCGCCTAACCCATACCACTACAAGCCTTTCCAGCAGATGCAGAATATGGACAATGCCAAAATCTACGGCGTAGAAATGACCGGCCGTCTGAATCTCAACAGCATTACCCCTCTGCCCGAAGGCTGGAAGCTCTTCGGTGCACTCGGTTACAGCCGGGGCAATTTGTCGGGCGATGCCGACCTGCTGTCCATCCAGCCGTTTAAAACCATTATCGGCTTGGACTACGAGCAGCCCGAAGGCAAATGGGGCGTTTTCTCCCGCCTGACCCATACCGGTGCGAAACACGCGGGCGATGCCAAATACAAAAACTGTAACCACCCCGACTATCGTGACGAGGGTAAATGTGTTTACAGCGTGTGGCCGCATCTGAGCAAATCCGCTTGGGTATTCGATATGTTCGGTTACTACAAACCGGGCAAAAACCTCACTTTCCGTGCCGGCGTATATAACCTGTTCAACCGTAAATACCATACATGGGACAGCCTGCGCGGCCTGAATATCACCGGCGGCTTGGTCAACTCCGTCGGTACGCGCCCGAACGGTATCTACGGCGGCTATCCCGGCCTTGAACGCTTCTACGCCCCCGGCCGCAACTATGCCGTATCGCTTGAATGGAAGTTCTAACCCGAAACCAAACATTTCAGACGGCCTCTTGTCTGTAAGAAAAAGGCCGTCTGAAACGGCAGAAAGAGGCGGCAACCCGCCGTCTCTTTTTTATCGGCTGCGCCCGCCTGTGCGGATTGACAGGAGCGGCTCGCTCCACGCTGTTCTGATAATAAAAAAACGTGGAATTTGAGTAAGTTGATGTAAAGAAAAATTTGCAGAGAACGCTGCAGTCGGGGATAATCCGCACCATATTCGCAGCGAAATATTCCTATTAGCCCGAATTTTTGCCGCAATACATCTTTTTCAAACCGTTTCAGACGGCCTTTGCCCGCACCGGCCGTCTGAAAACACCATCACAAGGAAACACCATGAGCAACGAATTAACTTTTGCCAAAAAGCTGAAAGAGCAGACCACCACCGTCCACGACAGCGTGGACAACCTGGTGATGTCGGTCGAACCCTTCGTCAGCAACGAAAACTACATCAAGTTTTTGAAACTGCAATCCGTGTTCCACAAAGCGGTGGATCACATCTACAAAGACCCCGAATTGAACAAAGCCATTCCCGAACTGGAATACATGGCGCGTTACGATGCCGTGGTGAAAGATTTGGCCGACTTGGGCGAACAGCCTTACGCATACGATAAACCGCTGCCGCACGAAACCGGCAACAAAGCCATCGGCTGGCTGTACTGCGCCGAAGGTTCGAACTTGGGCGCGGCTTTCTTGTTCAAACACGCCAAACAGCTCGAATTCAACGAAGAAAAAGGCGCGCGCCACCTGGCGGCGCACCCTGCCGGACGCGGCAAACACTGGCGCGCCTTCGTCGAACTCTTAAACGCGCTGCCTTTGAGCGAAGAAGCTCAGGCCGAGGCGATTGAGGGTGCGAAAGAAGCGTTCGCCTTCTATAAAGTCGTGTTGCGCGAAACCTTCGGCTTGCCCGAAGGCGCGGAAGCGCCGGAAGGAATGCAGGCGCACCGCCATTAAGCAGTAAACGGTAATAAACAAAGAGGCCGTCTGAAAACCGTGTTTCGGTTTTTCAGACGGCCTCTGATTGTTGTGCGGACGGAATATATATCAACGATTCACTGAGTTTCAGATGTTGAATTGAGTGTTAAACGTCATTCCCGCGCAGGCGGGAATCCAGCTTTATCTAAACAGGAATTTATCGGATAACAACAAGATTCTCCCCACTTACACATTCTGGATTCCCGCCTGCGCGGGAATGACGGCATGGGACTTCTTTTTGAATTTATAAGCTGCACGGCTTTATTGCCGTCTTTGCCGCATCGGGGCGTGGCGGCCTGCTTCGGCTTTGCCTCCGCCGGAAGACGGTCTGTTGGGAAGCGCGGATTTAGCGGAACAAATCCAATACTTTGAGCGCGACCATAATCACGCCGTAGGCCAGCGGGATGCCGACCGCGAGCCAGCGCAGTTTCACGCCCGTGCCGCTGTGGGCGATTTCTTCCGCCGCTTGCGCCGCTTCTTCAAACGCGCTTTCTTCCGGCACTTGGTGCGGGATGTGGAAGCTGCCGTCGGCATGGTGTTTTTCGTTTACCGGCCGCACCAGCAGGTTGCAGATCAGACCGAGAATCAGAAGTCCGGCCATGATGTACATGGTGATGCTGTATGCCTGTGCCGCAGGCACGCCGCTGTCGATTTGTCCCTGCCTGATGTAGTTCACCAGCACAGGGCCGAGCACGGCGGCGGTAGACCAGGCCAGGAGGACACGGCCGTGGATGGCGCCGACTTCCAGTGTGCCGAACAGGTCTTTGATGTATACCGGTATGGCGGCAAATCCCCCGCCGTACATGGAGATGATGACGCAGAAGCCGATGATGAACAGCGTTTTGCTGCCGCTTTCGCCCAACGAGGGGATGGCGAAATAGAGCAGCGCGCCGAGGATGAAGAAGAGGTTGTAGGTCGGTTTGCGCCCCAACCGGTCGGAGATGCTGGACCAGAAAAAGCGGCCGCCCATGTTGAACAGGCTCAACAGGCCGACGAAGCCGGCCGCTGCTGCCGCACCGACCGCCGCACCCGCGCCGACGGATTGTTCGGAAAACAGTTCCTGTATCATGACCGAAGCCTGTCCCAGCACGCCGATGCCGGCGGTAACGTTCAGGCACAGAATCCAAAACAGCAGGTAAAACTGCGGCGTTTTGACGGCCTGTGAGGCGGTAACGTGCTTGCTGCTGACCAGTTTCCCGCCCGCTTTCGGCACGAAGCCGGCAGGTTTCCAGCCTTCTGCGGGGATGCGGATGGTCAGCACGCCGAAAAGCATGAAGAAGAAATAGAGGATGCCGAGGACGACGAAGGTTTCCGCCACGCCGACCGAAGTCGCGCTTTTAAAGAAGTCCATCAGCACCACCGACAGCGGGGAGGCCAGCATCGCGCCGCCGCCGAAGCCCATAATCGCCAGGCCCGTGGCCATGCCCGGTTTGTCGGGAAACCATTTCATCAGCGTGGAGACGGGGCCGATATAGCCCAATCCCAGCCCCACGCCGCCGAGTACGCCGTTGCCCAGATACAGCAGCCACAGGTTGTGCTGCCGCACGCCGAGCGCGGAGACGAGGAAGCCCAACCCGAAGCAGACGGCGGCAACGAACATCGCTTTGCGCGGGCCGACGCGCTCCATCCATCTGCCGAACATTGCGGCCGATGCGCCCAGCACTGCCAGCGCGATGCTGAATATCCAGCCCACGGTGGCCAGCGACCAGTCGCCGGGTGCGGATTCGGTGATGCCGAGGACTTTCGTCAGCGGGGCGTTGAAAACGGAATAGGCGTAAATCTGCCCGATGGAAAGGTGAACCGCCAGCGCGGCGGGCGGCACCAGCCAGCGGTTGAAGTCGGCCGGCGCTACGGTGTTTGCTTTATCTAAGAAGGACATGGGAACGGACGCATATGGGAAGTTAATAAAGAAGAGGCCGTCTGAAAAGCATGAAAAGCATTTTTCAGACGGCCTTATTCTAACCAAATTTAACGCAGGTCAAGATGAAATATCTTGACTTTCAAAATGACTGAATTTTGTTTGCCCGACAACGGCGGCGGATGGATGGGAAGACGTTGTTTTCCCATCTATCAGCCTTATCCGCCTATCACAACAGCTTGCGCACCGGCGGCCAGCCATGCGCTGCGGAAGGCGGCCGCCGTTTCGGCGGGCGCGGCCACGGCCAGTGGTACGGGGCAGCCTTCATCCAAAGCTTCGAGTACGGCCTGTGCGTCCGAACCGTCCGCCACGCGCCACAACAAAACGTCGGCTGCCGGATGTGCCGCCGCCGCGCGGTATTCGTTTGCGTCCGCCACCTCTACCCACACGCTTTCGGCCTGCGGCGGCCTGCCGGAGGTTTGCAGTGCGCCGACGGGCAATAAAATATTCGCCTCCTGCGGCAAGGCCGACGCGTACGGCACGACGCGGTATGCGCCCATGCCGTTTTTGCCGCAAAGCACGCCGTCGGCGGAAAGTGCCAGTTCGGTCGGCACGGAGAGGGCTTTGAGCAGCGGGCCGTTGGCGGGCAGCATGGGGGAAACGGTGAAGTCGCCCGCCTTCTGCCACGACCATGTCTGGCCTTCGCGCGCCTGTATGCCGCCCGACCATTGGTCTGCCGCCACGCGGTAAAAACGCAGGCGGACGCGGGCGTGCTCATAGGAATGGACGCGGCACAGCCACGGCACGGCGGCATGGATGCGGATGCCGAGTTCTTCTTCAAATTCGCGTTGCAGCGCGGCGGTTTCGCTCTCGCCGGCCTCGACCTTGCCGCCGGCAAATTCCCAATAGCCGGCATAAGGCTTGCCTGCCGGACGGGAAGACAGCAGGTATTCGCCTTGGCCGTTCAGAATGATGCCGGCGACGACGTGAAGCAAGGGGCGGGAATCGGTTGTGCTCATATCGGTTTGTTCCTTGTCGGATGTTTTTCAGACGGCCTTTTCTGTTTTATCCGCGCTGTTTGGCGATGTCGGGCGTATCGACGGCTACGTCGGCATTTTGCGCACGATGGCGCAGGGCGTGGTCGATAAGTACGAGCGCGAGCATGGCTTCGGCGATGGGGGCGGCGCGCAGTCCGACGCAGGGGTCGTGTCTGCCGTGGGTGGCGAGTTCGACGGGGTTGCCGTTGATGTCGATGCTGCGGCGCGGGGTGGCGATGGAGCTGGTGGGTTTGATGGCGATATTGACGTGGATGTCTTGTCCGGTGCTGATGCCGCCGAGGATGCCGCCTGAGTGGTTGGACAGGAAGCCTTGCGGGGTGAGTTCGTCGCCATGTTCGCTGCCGCGTTGGACGACGCTGCCGAAGCCTGCGCCGATTTCCACGCCTTTGACGGCGTTGATGCCCATCATGGCATAGGCGATTTCGGCGTCAAGGCGGTCGAAAATGGGTTCGCCCAAGCCGACGGGGACGTTGGCCGCTTCGATATGCAGCTTCGCGCCGACAGAATCCAAGGATTTGCGCACGCTGTCCATATAGTTTTCCAGCTCGGCGATTTGGCTTTGGTTGGCGGCGAAGAAGGGGTTTTGGGAAATGTGTTCGTAGCCTTCAAACTGAATTTCTTTTTCGCCGACTTGGGTGACGTAGGCGGTGATTTCTGTGCCGAATTTTTCTTTCAGCCATTTTTTGGCGACGGCTCCGGCGGCAACGCGGGCGGCGGTTTCTCGGGCGGAGCTTCTGCCGCCGCCGCGGTAGTCGCGCGTGCCGTATTTGTGCCAGTAAGTATAGTCGGCATGGCCGGGACGGAAGCTGGTGGCGATGTTGCCGTAGTCTTTGCTGCGTTGGTCGGTATTGCGGATTAAGAGGGCGATGGGGGTGCCGGTGGTTTTGCCTTCGAAGACGCCGGAGAGGATTTCGACTTGGTCGGCTTCGCGGCGTTGGGTAACGTGGCGGCTGGTGCCGGGTTTGCGCCGGTCGAGGTCGGCTTGGATGTCTGATTCGGTCAAGGCCAGTCCGGGCGGGCAGCCGTCGATGATGCAGCCCAAACCTGCGCCGTGGCTTTCGCCGAAGGTGGTAACGGTGAAGAGTTGTCCGAAAGTGTTGCCTGCCATTGTCCGTCCTTTACGTGGTTTTGATGTGGTTTGCGTGCCGTCAAACGGTGCGGATTTTAGCATAGGCAAACATCGGGAGGCCGTCTGAAAACATGTATTTCTTCGGATGCGGTGTTTTCAGACGGCCTCAAAAGGTGCGCGCTCAGGCGGGTCGGGCGGAGCCTCAGGGCAGGTCGGGCAGGTTGCCGACGGTGAGGTTGAGGTTGTGGAAGGCGGCCAGCGAGCCCCTGTGGCCGATGCTGATGATGATGCTGTCGGGCAGGCGGTTGCGGATTAAGGTGTAGAGCATGGCTTCGGTCGGTTCGTCCAGCGCGGAGGTGGCTTCGTCGAGCAGGATGAGCTGCGGGGCGGCCAGCAGGATGCGGGCGAAGGCGATGCGCTGGAGTTCGCCGGGGGAGAGGCGTTGCTGCCAGTTGTCGGTGGTATCGAGCAGCGGTTCGAGGTGTCCGAGGCGGCATTCGTGCAGGGCGGCGGCGACGTTTTGCGGGTCGGCGGCGATGTCGGGGTAGCAGACGGATTGTAGCAGCGTGCCTTGCGGCATATAGGGTTTTTGCGGGACGAACAGGGTGCGGCTGCGTGGCGGGCGGCTGATTTTTCCGCTGCTGCCGAAAGGCCACAGTCCGGCCAGTGTGCGCAGCAGGGAGGTTTTGCCGCAGCCGCTGGGGCCTTGAATCAGCAGTGAGTCGCCGCATTCGGCGCGGAAGCTGATGCCGGAGAGCAGGGTGTCGCCGTTGTTGCGCTTCAAGCCGACGTTTTCCAGTATCAGGCCGTTTGAAATTTCTTCTTCCTGCGGTCGTTCGGCGGTTTGCGGTGCGTCGAGGTAGTCCATAAAGCCGCTCAAGCGGTCGAGCCGGGCGCGGTAGACGGTAAAGTCTTTGTAGAAATTGCGGAAGAAGGACATTGATTTTTGCAGGCGGGCAAAGGATTGGACGGTTTGTTGGACGTCGCCGATTTTGATTTGTCCGGCAAACAGGCGCGGGGCCTGCAGCATCAGCGGCAGAAGCTGCATGATTTGGCTGAAAACGTCGTTGAACCCGCTGAGGCCGATGCTTTGCCGCGCGATGCGCCAGCGGTTGCGGACGATGGCGCGGAAGCGTTCTTTGAGCTGTTTTTCTTCCTGCCATTCGCCGTTGTAGAAGGCGATGCTTTCGGAATGGTCGCGGATGCGGACGAGAGAATAGCGGTAGTCGCCGTTGAGGTGTTCGTTTTCATAATTGGAACGGATCAGCGGTTTGCCTATCCACATGGCCAGCGCGGTGGCGGCGAGGATGGCGACGTAGACGAGGAAGACGATGCCGTGCGGGATTTCAAAGCCGAATACCGGCAGGATGCCCGACAGCCCCCATAAGACGATGGTGAATTCGATGGTGGAGACGATTGAATTGAGCATGCCGCGCAAGAAGGTGATGGTGGAAACGATGAAGTCCTGCGCGTCCATCTGGATACGTTGGTCGATGTTGTCGGGCGCGTCGCGCCGCATTTGGAGGCGGTAGTAGTTTTTCCGTGCCAGCCAGTTTTCGGTCAGCACGCGGTTGAGCTGCTCCGACCATTTGATGGCCAGGGCTTGGTCGAGGAAGTCGTTGATAATCAGGTTTACCGAGCGGATCATCATTAAGGCGGCGTTAATCAATACCGCCTTCCAAAATACGTCGGCCAGCCTGTCCTGCATCGCGCTGTACGCGCTGCTGTTCAAAAACGTATTCAATACATACAGCCGGATTTCGGTCAGCAGCAGGACAATCATCAGCAGCGATACCACCAACGTCTGCAGCGCGCCGCGCCTGCCCATGCACGGCTTCAATACCTGCCAAAACTCGCGGCCGAAACGGCTGCGGCCGATGAGGAACACCGCGCATACGGCTATCGAGACGACGCCGAGCAGGGTTTGCAGCAGCCACAACGGCGTGGCACTCAATTCGGCCTGCCATTTCTGGATGGCGGCGGCCGGTTGGATCAGGCCGCCGATGGCGGGCATCAGTTCGGCAAGACGGGCGGATTCTATGTTCATGGGGAAAAGGGAGGCCGTCTGAAAAGTCATCTGTCGATGTCAAATCTTTTTCAGACGGCCTGATGTGTGCTGAAAGGGGCGCAATGATAAATTATCTTATTTGGTGGCGACAAGTGTTTCGTTAAAAATTTTTAGCAGAAAAAAGAATTGCTTAGATAGAGTGAGAAACAAAATTACAACATATCCAGTTAATTTTTGTAAGTAATCGGATATTTTGTTTTAAGGTTTGCCGAGTTTGTCGGATAATGCGCACCTTTATCATTTTCTTTTATTTTCCTTTGCAAACCTTAAGTTATAGAGTAACAATATGAATCAGAGATTAGCCATCCTCCCCTTGATGATTGCCGCTGCATTTGCCTGTGCCGATGATAATGTTTCCGAACAGTCGGGCGGGTTGCAGGACGTGGAAGTCCGCGCCGACGCCACACGCGTCAAAGCCGCCCGCTCTTACTCCATCGCCAGCGACGGCGATATGCGCGACCGTGTGAACTTGGGCGTATTGGGTAAAGCCAACGCTTTCACCGCGCCGATTACCGTCGTCAATTACGACGAACAAGCCCTCAACAACACCGAAGCGCGTACTTTGGTGGATGCCGTAGCGAAAAAAGACGCTTCCGTTTGGCAGTTCGGCGGCGAAAGCAACACATTGACCGGCCTGTATTTCCGCGGTTATCAGCTTGATGCGCGCCAATTCAGCGTCAACGGTTTGGCAGGTATGTACGGCACGCAAGGCACAGCCAGCGTGCAAGTCGGCTCCGCACAACTGATTAAAGGCGCGTCCACCGCCGTAAACGGCATGGACCCTGAAGGCGCGGTATCCGGTTCCGTCAATATCGAAACCAAAAAAGCCGCCGATGAAGGCAACCGCAAAATCGGCTTGGGCTGGTTCAGCAACAACCGCGCCCAAGGCACATTCGACTTGGGTCAACGTTTCGGCGAAAACAAAGAATTCGGCGTGCGTGCCAACGGCAAGCTGCGCCACGGCGATACCCCGCGCCACGGTTACAGTGAAGACAACAAAGAATTTGCCTTGAATGCCGACTACCGCGGCGAAAAACTGCGCGTGGCGTTCGATTCCATCTACGCGAAACGCAAAACCAACGGCGGCCGCGCGCGTATGCAGGATATTCAAAACGCCAACGGACGCTTGTTTGATGCGCCTGAAGGCAAAACCAACCTGCTGCCTGCGTGGAACTGGCAGAACACCGTCGGTCAGACCAATATGCTGACCTTTGAATGGGATGCGTTTGAAAATGCGCAAATTACCGGTGGCATCGGCTACAACAAAGCGCGCTATTACGGCACGCTGATTTCCCCGACGGTCTGTTACACCACTAACCGTCGCGGCGTTGTCTCTTCCAGTCAAACTGAAACCTGCAATTCGGCACTGCAATATGCGTCCGGCACGGCGCGCCTGACCGACCAATATTTCCGCACCTTGAGCATGAATTTGTCCGCACGCGGCGAATTTGAAATCGGCCCGGTCACGCACAACTGGAGTACGGCTTTTGACCGCGTTATCCGCCAACGTGCCACCGTGCGCGGTTCGGCGGCAGGCAGCAGCAGTGCTTTGATTGATGCAAACGGCAATATTGGCGCGCAACTGGCCTCCTTCAAACCGGACTATCCGACCGCTTGGGAAAACGCCGCCAACCTCGATGCCAATATCAAAGTCAACAGCCTGGCTTTGTCGGATACGCTGGGCTTTGCCGGCAACAAATACCGCCTGACCTTGGGCGGACGTTTCCAAGCAGTCGAATATACCGATAAAAAATCCAAAGCAAGCGGCGATGCCAAACGCTTCAGCCCGATGCTGATGGCCGCATGGGTGCCGCAGCCCGATTTGGTGGTATACGGCAACTACATGGAAGACTTGGAGCCTGCCGACATCAAAACCGACGATGACGGCAATACCACCATGTCCAAACCGCGCGTCAGCCGTCAATTTGAAGTGGGCGTGCGCAAAAACTGGGGCGATTTCGTTACCACGTTGAACGCGTTCCAAATTAAACGCCCGGGCTACTGGCGCGGTCAGACCAATGCCAACGGCAGCCTGACTTATGGCAACAATTCCGATTTTGCCCGCCATAAGGCGCAAGGCGGTGCGGCCGGAGACGAACAAGGCATGGAACGCAGCCGCGGTATCGAGTTCAACGCATACGCCAACCTGTTGAACAAAACCCTGCGTCCGACTTTCGGTCTGATGTACCTGCAATCGACCGTGAAGAATTATCCGAATTCGCGCGATATGCTGGTCAGCGGCGTACAAGTCGCCAACCCGCGCGTGATTGTCAAAGCGGGCGTGGAATGGGATACCCCGTTTGCCAAAGGCCTGACGCTGAACGGCGGCGTGCAGTATTTCGGCAAGTCTTACCAAGACACGCAAAAACAATACGCCTTCCCGTCCTACACCTTGGTTGACGTAGGCGCGCGCTACAAAACCAAGCTGGGCAAAAACACCCTGACCGTCAGCAGCGCAGTGGAAAACCTGTTCAACAAAAATTACTGGCAGGTACAGCGCGGCCAATACGACCGCAGCTTCGCCGTCGTCGGTATGCCGCGCACTTATTGGCTGAAAGCGGAATTGGATTTCTAAACCGCCGGCAGTTTGTATTGAGGCCGTCTGAACAATAAAGTTTCAGACGGCCTCTCTGTTTATTGCCGTTTATTGCTTAATGAAGGACTTCCATGCCGTCATTCCCGCTGCTAGAGGATCGGCCTGCGGCAGCCTTCAGGTACTCCCGAAAACCCGAGGCACGGATTCGCCCGCCTGCGCGGGAATCAACGGCAGATTCGTTATCAAAAATTCAGTGAATGGGCGATGTATATCCCGTCCGTACCACAACCACCTGCAAGCGGAATCGGATTTCCCAACCGCCGGCAGTTTGTTTGTATTGAGGCCGTCTGAAAACATGCTTTCAGACGGCCTTTTTGTCGTTTTACCTGTTGTCGGACGGGTTAGGGTTTGCGCGCCAGCATGGTGACGAATTTGAGCCTGATGGGGTTGCCTGCTTCGTCGGTGGCGTGCATGTTGCCCGGCTCTTCGCGGTACTCGACCAGTTCCCAGCCTTGGTAGTAGTCGCGCAGTTCGTTTTCCTTGAAGGTGAAGGAGAAGGGCATGGGGCAGGGGTAGTCGTCGGTATTCATGGCGGAGACGATCAGGTTGTAGCCGCCGCGCGCGGTGTTCTGCTGCATGTTGGCGATGATATCGGGTACGCGGCCGGCTTGGAGGAACATGAAGACGACGGTAGCGACGATGAAGTCGTAGGGTTCGTCGAGGGCGCCGGCGTTGATGTCGTAGTTCGCGATTTGCAGTGGCAGGTTTTCTTGCGCGGCAAGGTCGGAAAGGGCGTAGAGCGGGTTGGGGTTTTGATCGACGGCGGTTACGTCGTAGCCTTTGAGGGCGAGGTAGAGCGCGTTGCGCCCTTGCCCGCAGCCGAGGTCCAGCGTTTTGCCGGGCGGGACGGCGGCGGTTGCGGCTTTGACGGCGGAGTGGGTGGCGGTCATGCCGTATTTTTTGCGGAAATAATCGGCTTTGTCGCAGTGGAATTCGAGTTGCATGCGTAAGTTTTCGCCGAGCGGTTCGATTTTGTGCCACTGCTGCGGCTCGATGGTGTGGATGCCGCTATCGGGCGAAATTTCTTTTTCGGACAAGATGTTGTCGTGTTCGTCCAAACCGTAGAATTTCAGACGGCCTTCCAAGACGCGCAGTTTGCCCCAGGCGCCTTCCTGCGTGTTGTGGCGGGAAAGGAAGGCGGCGGGGATGGTGTCGGCCGTCCAGACGGGCATTTGTTTGTAGCAGATTAAGTCGTTGTTCATGATGGGCCTTTCGTTTGCGGTGGTTGAAGGGGCGGTAGGGCGTTTTCAGACGGCCTGTTTATTTTTTCCAGTAGTCGGGTGTGAAGAGGATGAAGACGGTGAAGATTTCCAGCCGGCCGAGCAGCATGACGGCGGCGCACATCCATTTTTGCAGGCCGCTTAATGCGGCGTAGTTGTCGGCGGGGCCGACCGCGCCCAGTCCGGGGCCGGCGTTGGTGATGCAGGCGATGGTGGCGGAGAGGGCGGTGATGAAGTCCATGCCGCTGGCCAGCAGCCCCAGCGTGAAGATGACGACGGTCATGAAGTAGACGAAGATAAACGCCATCACGGCCATGGCGGTGCGGTCGGAGATGGAGCGGCGGTTGAGTTTTACCGTCCGCACGGCGTTGGGGTGCAGCAGCAGGGAGACTTCGCGCAGGCTGAATTTGGCCAGCACCAGCGCGCGGGCCATTTTGATGCCGCCGCCCATCGAGCCTGTATTAGCCAATACGTTGGATAAAAAGAACATCCACAGGGTAACCAGCAGCGGCCAGGTAGCGAAATCAGCGTTGGCAAAACCGTTGGCCAGGCCGATGGAAACGAAGTTAAAGCTGACGTAGCGCAGGGCTTCCAAAGGGGTGTAATAACCCTGTTGCCACATGTAGACACTGGCGGCAGCGATGCTGGCGGCAAGGATGGTGAGCATGGCGCGGGCTTCTTCGTCGCGCCAGTAGGGTTTGGGCGATTTTTCCCGCGCCATGGCGAAGTGGCTGGCGAAATTGACCGCGCCCAACAGGGTGGCGGCGATCAGCACGGCTTCGATGGCGGGGGAATCGAAGAAGGCGATGCTGGCATCGTGGGTGGAGAAGCCACCGAGGGAAAAGGCGGACATGGCGTGGCATACCGCGTCAAACCAACCCATGCCCGCCCATTTCAAACCCATGCAGGTGAGCAGGGTGAAGGTCAGGTATACCAGCCAGAGGCGTTTGGCGGTTTGCGAAATGCGCGGTGCCATTTTGCTGTCTTTGTCGATGCCGGGAATTTCGGCTTTGAACAGTTGCGTGCCGCCCACGCCCAGCATGGGCAGGATGGCGACGGCCAGGACGATGATGCCCATGCCGCCCAGCCAGTTCATCATGTGCCGCCAGAAATTGAGCGACGGGGCGAGCGTGTCGAGGCTGGACATGACGGTGGCGCCGGTGGTGGTCAGGCCGCTGACGGCTTCAAAGAAAGCATCGGTGTAGCCGATGTTGGGGAAATAAAGGTAAAAGGGCAGGGCGGAGATGGCGGCAAAGCCCAGCCAGAGGAGGAATACCAGTGTGAAGCCGTCGCGCGGGCGCAGTTCGCGGTCGTGTTTGCGGGTGGCCGCCCAGACGGCGGTCGAACCGGCCAGCGTGGCCAGTGCGGTTCCGGCGAAGGCGTTGAAGGCGGCATCGTGGTAGAGGTAGGACACCAGCGTGGGGACGAGCAGCAGGACGGCGTAGAGCACGGCGAGCTTGGACAATACGTGGACGATCGGAGCGATTTTATACATGGCTGTGTTTTCGTTTGTGCGGACGCGGGGCTGTTTTCAGACGGCCTCAACCGAAAAAGCCCACTTTTACCTGAATCAGTTTTTCCAGTTCGCGTACCACGCGGCGGCGGGACACGAAGAAAATCAGATGGTCGCCGTCTTGCAGTTTTTCGTCGCCCTTATGCCCCATCGTTACTTCTTCGCCGCGAACCAGTGCGGCAAAGTGGCAGCCCGACGGCCATTTGACTTCGGACACGCGGCGGCCGACCAGGGCGGAGGTTTCGGGCGTGCCGTGGACGATGACTTCCACCGCCTCGGCATGGCCGCGCCGCAACGGGTGAACCGCCGCGACATCGCCTAAGCGGATGTGGGTGAGGATGTTGCCGATGGTCATCATGTGCGGGGAAACCACAATGTCTATCTGGTTGCCCTCCAGCAAATCTACATAGCGCGAACGGTTGATGATGGTGATGACCCGTTTCGCACCCAAATCTTTGGCCAGGAGGCTGGCCATGATGTTGTTTTCGTCGTCGTTGGTTAAGGCGAGGAATACGTCGATTTCATCGATGTATTCGTGCGACAGCAGGTTTTCGTCGGTGGCGGAGCCTTGCAATACCAGGCTGGAATCGAGGTTTTCCGCCAGCCATTCGGCACGGTTCGGATTGTGTTCGATGATTTTGATGTCGTAGAGGTTTTCCACCTGCTTGGCCAGGCGGTAGCCGATGTTGCCGCCGCCGGCAATCATTACGCGGCGGGTGCGTTGTTCCAGCGGCCGCAGTTCGCGCATCACGGTTTTGACATGGCGGCTGTCGGCGAGAAAGAATACTTCGTCGCCTTCGATAATCACCGTTTCCGCCGTCGGTACAATCAGGCGGTTGTTGCGGTAAATCGCGCAGATTTGACAGTCCACACCGTCGGGCAGGTGTTTGCCCACTAGAGAAATCGGCTGATTGACCAAAAGCCCGCCGTTGTGCGCCTGCACCACGGCCATCCGCGCCTTGTCGTCGGCAAAACGCAACACCTGCAATGCGCTGGTGTAGCTCAACAGCGAAGCCATGCGCTCGGTAACCAGCTGTTCGGGGTGGATGGAATCGGTAACGGCAAAGGCCTCCAATATGAGGCGTTCTTCCTCGTTGCCGAATTCCAGATAGTCGCTCAGGCGCACGCGGGCGATGCGGTTCGGAACGTTGAACAGGTCGGCGGCAATCCGGCAGGCGGCGAGGTTGGTTTCGTCGTGCCGCGTCAGGGCCAGCAGCATGTCGCAGTCGTCCGCGCCCGCCGATTGCAGGATGCTGGGCGATGCGCCGTTGCCGACGATGGTTTGCACATCCAGCCGCGTGCCGATGTTGCGCAGCGCGTTTTCGTCGGTATCGATGATGGTTACGTCGTTGTTGGGCATGGCCGCCAGATTCTGCGCCACGGTAGAACCGACCTGGCCGCTGCCGAGAATGATGATTTTCACGTTGTCCGCTCTGCCGGAAAAAGGCGGCATTATAAACCGAAACGGCAGACAGGGCTGCAACGGCGGGAACGTTTTTTTTCAGACGGCCTTCGGGATATTGTGTAAAAAAGAAAAAGCCAAGTTCGAAAACTTGGCTTTTTGAATTTGGCTCCCCGACCTGGGCTCGAACCAGGGACCTGCGGATTAACAGTCCGTCGCTCTACCGACTGAGCTATCGGGGAAGAAAGGCGGCATTATATCTCTAATTCCGATTTTGTCAATCCGTTGCGGCGGAAAATGTATCCGGCCCGTTTAAGTTCATCAATTTTCGGTAGATTTGGCCGGGCAGATGCGGGCAAAATAGCGCGGCAGCGGGCGGTTGCCGCCGCTTTGGAGGAAAAAGGCATCCAAAATGCGGCGGTATTGCCCGAGTTCTTCGGCCGAAGCGGGGCGGTATCCGATGGAAACGGCAAAATGGTGCGCCAGTATTTCCGCCTGCTGTTCCATATTCAGTTCGGCAAAACTGACGATGCGGCCGAGGGCGGGGCAGTGGTAGGCACGGCGGCCGAGGTAGCCGCCCCGCGTCCACAAAAGCAGTCCGCCCAGCCAGGTTCGGAAGCCGTGCTGCCATTGCCAGACGTGGGTCAGTTCGTGTATCAGCCAGATTTGGTAGGGCGTACCGGCTTGGGAAAAATCGTCCAGATAATGCGGCGCAGGGTAGTATATTGACCCGTTGGGGGAAACGGCGGCCGTCAGCCATTTCGGCGCGCGGCAGATGCGGACGGCGGCGTAGTCGAGGTGGTTGCCGAATACGCTTCGGGCAAGGCGGATTTCTCCGTCGGTCAGGCGGCGGGATTCGGGCATGGCGCGTTCCTTGTTTGCGGGCGGGCAGGGCGGTTTGGCCGGCGGCTGTGTGCAGGCCGTTGCCAAGAAGGGTTCTTTTTCCGACAATAGCGTCTGTTTTGCGGCAGGCCGTCTGAAAAACGGTTTCCGATTGTTTGCGAATGTTTTCAGACGGCCTGACATTGTACCTTTTATTAAATCAAAATGACCGACAGCAAATCTCTTTCGTTGGCCGTAGTCGGCCACACCAATACAGGTAAAACTTCGCTGCTGCGCACATTGCTGCGCGACGGCGGTTTCGGCGAGGTGGCCGATGCGTCCGCCACCACGCGCCATGTCGAACGGGCGGCAGTGTGCGACGACGGCGGCACGCTGCTTTATTTGTACGACACACCCGGGCTGGAAGATGCGGGCGGCGTGTTGGACTGGCTGGAAGCGAACACGTCGCCGCGCGAAGACGGCGTAGACCGCCTGCAGGCCTTCCTTGCCTCGCCAGCGGCTGCAGGGGAATTCGGGCAGGAGGCGAAAGTGTTGCGCCAGCTGCTGCAAAGCGACTCCGCCCTTTACGTTATCGATGCGCGCGAGCCGGTGTTGAACAAATATAAAGACGAGCTGACCGTATTGTCGTGGTGCGCCAAACCGCTGATGCCGGTGTTTAACTTCACCTCCGGCGGCGGCCTTTCGGCTTGGACGGATATGCTGGCGCGGCGCGGTCTGCACGTTTGCAGCAGCTTCGACACGGTGGCTTTCGACTTCGACGGCGAAATCCGCCTGTGGCAAAACCTGGCCACCATGCTGCCCGATGACGGCACGCTCCGCCGCCTCATCGGCTGGCGGCAGGACGAATGGCGGCGTTTGGACGGTGCGGCGCGTGAGGCCGTCGCCTCCTTCCTGCTGGACGCGGCCGCCTGCCGTCGGGAGTGTGCCGAAGGTAGCGATACCGCGCCCGTGCTGGAGGAAATGCAGGCGGCGGTCAGACAGGCCGAAGGCCGCCTGCAATCGCATTTGCTCGAACTTTACCGTTTTTATTACAGCGAGATAGACAACGACGGCGGCTGGGTGTTGAGCGCGTTCAGCCAAGACCCGTTCGACGGCGATTTGCTGAAAGAATACGGCATCCGCACCGGAACGGGCGCGGCGGCGGGCGCGCTGATCGGCATGGGGATAGATTTGGCCACGCTCGGCGGTTCGCTCGGGCTGGGCACCGCCCTGGGCGGCCTGATAGGCAGCGTGTTGCCGAATATGGGCGATTTGTCCGACAAAATCAGCGGCAGGCAAACACTGCATATCGATTCCGCCACGCTGACCCTGCTGGCCGCCCGCGCTCTCGACCTGCTGCACGCGCTGCAAACGCGCGGCCATGCGGCGCAAAGTCCGGTGGTGTTGCAAAGCGGCAAAACGCCGTGGCCGGCCGACAAACTGCCGGCCGAATTGAACCGAGCCCGCCGCCATCCCGATTGGTCGCCGCTCAACGGCGGCTCCGAAATGTCGGCCGAACGCCGCGAGTGCGCACGCACGTTGGCCGAACGCCTCAAAAACGCAAAAACGGCTTGAGGCCGTCTGAAAAGCCGCTTTATCCGTTTTCAGACGGCCTCAGGCCGTTTTCCGTATGTTCAGGCCGTCTGAAAACGGTATAATTCGCCGTTTTCCCCTTTGAGATTTTCTTTTTTAAAGCAGAACCATGATACAAGAACACTATCATCCGTCACTCATCGAGCCTGCGGCGCAGAAAAAATGGGACGACGAGCGTATTTTCAACGTCTCCGAAGACGCTTCCAAACCCAAATACTACTGCCTCTCCATGTTCCCCTACCCCAGCGGCAAGCTGCACATGGGGCATGTGCGCAACTACACCATCGGCGACGTATTGAGCCGCTTCAAACTTTTAAACGGCTTCAACGTCATGCAGCCTATGGGTTGGGACGCGTTCGGCATGCCGGCGGAAAACGCGGCGATGAAAAACAACGTCGCCCCCGCCGCTTGGACGTACGACAACATCGAATACATGAAAACCCAGCTCAAAAGCCTGGGTTTTGCGATTGACTGGGAGCGCGAAGTCGCCACCTGCAAACCCGAATACTACCGCTGGGAACAATGGCTGTTTACCAAGCTGTTTGAAAAAGGCATCGTCTATCGCAAAAACGGCACGGTGAACTGGGACCCGGTCGACCAAACCGTCCTTGCCAACGAGCAAGTCATCGACGGACGCGGCTGGCGTTCGGGCGCGTTGATCGAAAAACGCGAAATCCCGATGTATTACTTCAAAATCACGGATTACGCCGAAGAGCTGCTCAACGATTTGGACAAGCTGGAACACTGGCCGGAACAAGTCAAAACCATGCAGCGCAACTGGATCGGCAAATCTCGCGGTATGACCGTGCGCTTCGCCGTTTCAGACGACAGCAAACAAGGTTTGGAAGGCGATTACGCGAAATTCCTGCAAGTTTATACCACCCGTCCCGACACGCTGATGGGCGCGACTTATGTTGCCGTTGCTGCCGAGCATCCGCTGGCAACCGCCGCCGCAGCCGACGTGCCGCAACTACAAGAATTCATTGTCGAATGTAAAGCCGGCTCAGTGGCTGAAGCCGATGTGGCTACCATGGAGAAAAAAGGTATGCCGACCGGTCGTTTTGTCATTAATCCTCTCAGCGGTGAAGAGCTGGAAGTGTGGATTGCCAACTATGTATTGTGGGGCTACGGCGACGGCGCAGTGATGGCGGTTCCGGCGCACGACGAACGCGATTTCGAGTTCGCCACCAAATACAATCTGCCGAAAAAACAAGTGATTGCCGTCGGCGACAACGCATTCGACGCAAACCAATGGCAAGAGTGGTACGGCGACAAAGAAAACGGCGTATTGGTCAACAGCGGCGACTTGGACGGCATGAATTTTCAGACGGCCTTCGATGCCATCGCCGCCAAGCTGCAAAGCCAAGACGCAGGCGAACCGAAAACCCAATACCGCCTGCGCGACTGGGGTATTTCGCGCCAACGCTACTGGGGCTGCCCGATTCCCATCGTCCATTGCGAAAAATGCGGCGACGTCCCCGTCCCCGCCGACCAACTGCCCGTCGTCCTGCCCGAAAACGTCGTACCCGACGGCATGGGTTCGCCTTTGGCAAAAATGCCCGAATTTTACGAAACCACCTGCCCATGCTGCGGCGGCGCGGCGAAACGCGAAACCGACACCATGGACACCTTCATGGAATCGAGCTGGTATTTCTTCCGCTACATGTCGCCCAAGTTCGCAGAAGGCATGGTATCGACTGAAGCCGCAAAATACTGGGGCGCGGTCGACCAATACATCGGCGGCATCGAACACGCGATTCTGCACCTCTTATACGCGCGCTTCTTCACCAAACTGATGCGCGACGAAGGCTTGGTCAGCGTGGACGAACCGTTCGAACGCCTGCTCACGCAAGGCATGGTCGTCTGCGAAACCTACTACCGCGAAAACGCCAACGGCAGCAAAGACTGGATCAACCCCGCCGATGTCGAGCTGACGTTCGACGACAAAGGCCGCCCCGTTTCTGCTGTTCTGAAAGCCGACGGACAGCCCGTCGTCATCAGCGGCACGGAAAAAATGTCCAAGTCCAAAAACAACGGCGTCGATCCGCAAGAACTGATTAACGCCTACGGCGCGGACACCGCCCGCCTGTTCATGATGTTCGCCGCACCGCCCGAACAGTCCCTCGAATGGAGCGACAGCGGCGTCGAAGGCGCACACCGCTTCCTGCGCCGTCTGTGGCGCACCGTTTACGAACACCTGAAACAAGGCGGCGCGGTCAAAGCGTTTGCAGGCAGCCAAGACGGTTTGTCTAAAGAGCTCAAAGACCTGCGCCACAAACTACACGCTACCACCGCCAAAGTCAGCGACGACTACGGCCGCCGCCAGCAGTTCAACACCGCCATCGCCGCCGTGATGGAACTGCTCAACCAATACGACAAAACCGACACCGGCAGCGAACAAGGCCGCGCCGTCGCCCAAGAAGTATTGGAAACCGCCGTACGCCTGTTGTGGCCCATCGTGCCGCACATCTGCGAAACCCTGTGGAGCGAATTGAACGGCGCGAAACTATGGGAAGCAGGCTGGCCGACAGTCGACGAAGCCGCCTTGGTCAAATCCGAAATCGAAGTGATGGTTCAAGTCAACGGCAAACTGCGCGGCAAAATCACCGTCGCCGCCGACGCCTTCAAAGCCGACCTCGAAGCCGCCGCACTCGCCACCGAAGGCGCGGTGAAATTCATGGAAGGCAAGCCCGCCAAGAAAATCATCGTCGTGCCGGGCAGACTGGTGAACATCGTGGTGTAAAGCCCGTCGGCGCAATAAAGGCCGTCTGAAAAGCGGATTTGAGTTTTTCAGACGGCCTCAATCAATCAAAACGAAGGAAACGGAGCATGGACTACACCGTCCACCCCACGGCCATTATCGACGAAGGCGCGCAAATCGGCGCGGGCAGCCGCGTTTGGCATTTCGCCCATATTTGCGGCGGCGCGAAAATCGGCAAAAACTGCTCGTTCGGCCAAAACGTATTCGTCGGCAACAATGTAACCATCGGCGACGACTGCAAAATCCAAAACAACGTTTCCGTGTACGACAACGTTCACTTGGAAAACGGCGTGTTTTGCGGCCCCAGCATGGTGTTCACCAATGTCTACAACCCCCGCTCGCTGATTGAGCGCAAAAGCGAATACCGCGACACTTTGGTCAAAACCGGCGCAACGCTGGGCGCGAACTGCACCATTGTCTGCGGCGTCACCATAGGCAGGTTCGCCTTTATCGGTGCGGGCGCGGTGGTCAATAAAGACGTGCCCGACTACGCCCTGATGGTCGGCGTGCCCGCCCGTCAAATCGGCTGGATGAGCGAATACGGCGAACAGCTCGAACAACTGCCGCTCACAGGCAGCGGCAAAGCCGTTTGCCCGCACAGCGGCGAAACGTATATCCTTTCAGACGGCCTCCTCAGCAAAGCCTGAGGCCGTCTGAAAAATGCCCTACCCACCATGAGAAACACCATGCAATTCATCGACCTCGCCGCCCAGCAGGCGCGCATCAAACCCCAAATCGACGCAAACATACAAAAAGTCCTTTCGCACGGCCAATATATTTTGGGGCCCGAAGTGGCCGAACTGGAAGACAAACTCAAAGCCTACTGCGGCGCGAAACACTGCATCGGCGTTGCCAACGGCACCGACGCGCTGCAAATCGCCCTGATGGCTTTGGGCGTAGGCGCGGGCGACGAAGTGATTACCCCCGGCTTTACCTATATCGCCACCGCCGAAACCGTTGCCCTGCTCGGCGCAAAACCGGTTTACGTCGATATCGTCGAACAAACCTACAACCTCGACCCCGCCAAGCTCGAAGCCGCGATTACCCCGCGCACCAAAGCCATCGTGCCCGTATCGCTCTACGGCCAGTGTGCCGATTTCGATGCGGTTAACGCCATCGCAGCCCGCCACAACCTGCCCGTCATCGAAGACGCGGCGCAGAGTTTCGGCGCATCGTACAAAGGCCGCAAATCAGGCAGCCTGACCACTGTTTCCTGCACCAGCTTCTTCCCCAGCAAACCTTTGGGCTGCTACGGCGACGGCGGCGCGGTTTTTACCGACGACGACGGGTTGGCCGCCGTCATCCGCCAAATCGCGCGCCACGGCCAGGACCGCCGCTACCACCATATCCGCGTCGGCGTAAACAGCCGTCTGGACACGCTGCAAGCCGCCATCCTGCTGCCCAAACTGGCGATTCTGGAAGAAGAAATCGGCCTGCGCGGCCGGGTTGCCGCCGTTTACGCGCGGGAACTGGATAAAGCCGGTATCGCCGCACCGTTTATCGAAAGCCACAATATCAGCGCGTATGCCCAATACACTGTGCGCGTGAAAAACCGCGATGCCGTTCAGACGGCCTTGAAAGCGGCAGGCATTCCGACCGCCGTCCATTATCCGATTCCACTCAACAAGCAGCCCGCCGTCGCATCCGATGCCGTGCTGCCCGTGGGCGATTTGGTGGCCGAAGAAGTCATCAGCCTGCCGATGCACCCGTATATGACGGAGGAACAGGTGCGGCAGGTAGTCGGCGCGCTGGCACAGGCATTGTCCCGATAATCTTCCATACCGCGGTTTCAGGCCGTCTGAAAACGGATATTGCTTTTTCAGACGGCCTCTGACGGCAGAAACCGTATCCTGACCCGTTCAAACCGAATAAAGCCGAAATAAGGGAGGCCGCCATGAAACCGAGTACCGCCGCAATCCTTGCCGCTTTGCTGCTCGCTGCCTGCTACAACAACGAGGCAGACGGGGAAAGGCTGAAGGCGCAGTGGCAAAAGCAGCTGGCCGCGTTGCCCGTCGGGGCGGATAGTGCGCAAATCAAGGCGTGGGCGTGGGAGAACAGGATTTTCTTAACCGCCGACCGGCAGGGTTATACCGCCGTGCGTGAATTTTTGGGCGGCGGCGATGCCGCATGTCAGAGATGGCTGATGACTTTAACGGTCAAAACCGATGCCGAAGGCCGCGTGCTCGACAGCCAAGTCGAAAGTGCCTGCGACTGAACCGTTCAGGCCGTCTGAAAGCCCGACCGACGTTTTCAGACGGCCTCCAAACAAGGATAAAACATGAAATACAAAGACCTACGCGACTTCATCGCCATGCTCGAACAGCAAGGCAAACTCAAGCGCGTCGCGCATCCCGTTTCCCCGCATTTGGAAATGACCGAAATCGCCGACCGCGTGCTGCGTGCCGAAGGGCCGGCGTTGCTGTTTGAGCACCCGATTAAGCCCGACGGTACGCGCTACGATTATCCTGTGTTGGCAAACCTGTTCGGCACGCCCGAACGCGTGGCGATGGGCATGGGCGCGGACAGCGTGTCCAAATTGCGCGAAATCGGGCAGACGCTGGCGTATTTGAAAGAGCCCGAACCGCCCAAAGGCATCAAAGATGCGTTTTCCAAACTGCCGCTACTGAAAGACATTTGGAGTATGGCGCCGAATGTGGTGAGAAATGCGCCGTGTCAGGAAGTTGTGTGGGAAGGCGAAGACGTTGATTTGTATCAACTGCCGATTCAGCATTGCTGGCCGGAAGACGTTGCGCCGCTGGTAACATGGGGCTTGACCGTCACGCGTGGGCCGCACAAAAAACGCCAAAATCTCGGCATTTACCGCCAACAATTAATCGGCAAAAACAAGCTGATTATGCGCTGGCTGTCGCATCGCGGCGGCGCGCTGGATTATCAGGAATTCCGCAAACTCAATCCCGATACGCCGTATCCCGTCGCCGTCGTGCTCGGCTGCGACCCCGCCACCATTTTGGGCGCGGTAACGCCCGTTCCTGATACCTTGAGCGAATACCAGTTTGCCGGACTGCTGCGCGGTTCGCGGACGGAGCTGGTGAAGTGTATCGGCAACGATTTGCAAGTACCCGCCCGTGCCGAAATCGTGCTGGAAGGGGTCATCCATCCGAACGAAACTGCGCTGGAAGGCCCATACGGCGACCACACGGGCTATTACAACGAGCAGGACCATTTCCCCGTGTTTACGGTCGAGCGCATCACCATGCGCGAAAACCCGATTTACCACTCCACCTACACGGGCAAACCGCCCGATGAACCCGCTGTCTTGGGCGTGGCGTTGAACGAAGTGTTCGTACCGCTCTTGCAAAAGCAGTTCCCCGAAATCACCGATTTCTACCTGCCGCCCGAAGGCTGCTCCTACCGCATGGCGGTGGTCAGCATGAAAAAACAGTACGCCGGACACGCCAAGCGCGTGATGATGGGCTGCTGGTCGTTCCTGCGCCAGTTTATGTACACCAAATTCATCATCGTGGTCGATGACGATGTGAACGTGCGCGACTGGAAAGAAGTTATCTGGGCAGTAACCACGCGCATGGACCCCGTACGCGATACCGTTTTGGTGGAAAACACGCCCATCGACTATCTCGACTTCGCCAGCCCCGTCAGCGGACTCGGCGGCAAAATGGGCTTGGATGCAACCAACAAATGGCCGGGCGAAACCGACCGCGAATGGGGACGGGTGATCCAAAAAGACCCTGCGGTTACGGCTAAAATTGATGAGATTTGGGGGGAATTGGGGTTGTAAATTCAAGTGCAGGCTGCTTTTATTGCGTAGATAACCGAGAGAAGCAGCCTGTACAGCATTTGACTGATTTAAAAGATGCTATATTAAATAAAGGGGCTGACGTAGATTAGCCCCTTGTTTAAAGCGAAGTCAGAAAAGTCAGAAATCCCAATATCACGCCGACTGCGTTGGGTATAATCAGAATCCAGTCTTTCCGGGGTTCTTTGCTCCAACCGTACAAAACCCAAATCAGACAGGATACTGCTGCAAACAGGGGTTGCCACGGCTGCGCCTTTGCCCCTTGTATATTGGCGATAATTTGGGGGATATAGGCGACAAATACGAAAATACCCATTGCCGCCCCTATACTGCCGACAACGGTATTGAATTTTGCCTTGCTTATCATGGTGGTAAGTCTCCTTTTAATATGAAAATCGAGGCGGTAGATAATATAGGCAGGCTGACTCAGCCGAGGGAACAGCCGCAGCCGCAATGATGTTCGTGGCCTTGGCCATGTTCGTCCGAATCTTCGGCAAGCAGGGCTTCGTAGTCGCCGCTTTCAATCAGGCTGACCAGTTCTGCCGGACTTTCCGCACCTTCTACCTAGTCGCAGAATCGACAGCTCTATTCTACCGCAAAATCCGTATGGTTATCAGCCATCATTTGGCCTTGGC
>NZ_KV790759.1:51012-55728 GCF_001807735.1 Neisseria sp. HMSC31F04
TGGCCTTGGCTGCCGATGAGGTTTTTGAGGGCTCTGTTTGTTTCTTAATATATCTTAATTCTTAATGAAGAAAAGGGATGGATGCCTTATTCTGCCTGCTATTGGTTTGGACTTTGTTATCCAGCAGGCACTTATTACGTTTTTTTGTCCCGAGATTATAAACGTATCCAACCATAGCACCCGTCCAAACTCTGATTTGAAAGGAATGCTGTGAAATTATCCACCCATATCGCCGCTGCCGTGCTGCTGTGCGCCGCTTCTCCGTTTGCCGCCGCGTTGTCGCAACCGATCGGGCAGACGGTGGAAATTGTCAATCAATGCCCGCACGACATCGCCATCCGTGCCAAAGGGCTGTTCAATCCGTGGCGCAAAGTCTTCAATCGCCGCACGCTGGAAACAGGCGGGCGCATACAGGAAACGCAATTTTTCTGCTCGCTGTTTTCCTGCAAAATCAAGCCGCTGCCGCACTGGACATTCAGAGGCGGCGGGCAGGACGAACTGCCTTACGAAACGGTTCCGCTCCGCAACAGGCCGTCGCCCGGCCACACGCAGGTGCTTGTCTGTCCGGAGTAAAAGCAGCCTGCACATTTGAAAGGCCGTCTGAAAGCCTGATTTCAGCCGATTATCAGTCTGCTGTCTTCCGGAGTTTTCAGAAACAACGGTGGTATGCGGTGATGAAATGCGGCAGGATTCGGCAAGACGGCAGAGACGGTTTTGCGGATTTTTGTTTAGAGATGGCAGAGGCCGTCTGAAAGTCAAGCAGGCTTTCAGACGGCCTCTTTTTTACAGATTATGCGGAACAAGGGCGAACAGCGGCCTGCGGTTATTTCAGGCAGACGGCGAACAGGCCGCGCAGGGCGTTGCACAGGCGGATTTCGTCGGCCTGCATGAGTCGGGCGCGGTTGATCCGGCTTTCAAAAACGCGGCTTGTGCCGAGATATTGCTGCGGCTGCCGCAGGATTTGCCGCCGCATGATGCCGTCCAGAATGTCCAGCTTTAGAGGCGGGGTGTGCCATTCGCTGCCGAAACGGACAAAAACGCTGCTGCGCCCGCCTTCGAGCAGTTCGTCCGCGCGGTTGAAAAACAGGCTGTCGAACGCGCCTTGCGCTTCGGCCTGCCGCCAGCCTTGGTCTAAGGTTTCGCGGTGCGTGGTTTTGAAGCGGCGCAGGAAGTCGCGTTCTGGCAGGGCGGTGTCGGAGAGGATGACGCTTTGATTTGGCGGCAAGTCGGACAGCGGGGCGTGGCTCAGTTGCAGGCCGTCTGAAAACAGGGCGGCTTTAACGCGGTATGCGCCTTGGCCGGGCAGTTCGGCCAGATGGCGGCGGATTTGCTGTTCGGTATTGTCGGGCAGGCTGAGGTTTAGGGCGGCAGCGGCGGCTTTCAGACGGCCTAAATGGTCGTCCAACAGCGGGATGCGGCCGGCTTCGGCGCGCATGGTTTCAAACAGGCCGAATTCGGGGGGGAGTTCGGTCAGGAAACGGGCTTTCCAGCCGCATTCGCGATATTCGCTTTCGGGGTCGCTGTCGGCCACGATGCCGGAGCCGACGCCGTAAACGGCACGGTAGGGCGGCAGGCCGCTTTCGGGCGGCGAGGGGCTTAGTTGCAGGGTGCGGATGACGACGTTGAGCGTGCCGCCGAAGCCGAGTCCGCCCGCGCAGGGTTCGAGGTGGCCAATGCTGCCGGTGTAGAGGCCGCGCGGTTCGGTTTCGAGTATGCCGATGATTTCCATGCTTTTGCGCTTGGGTGCGCCGGTAATGCTGCCGCAGGGGAAGGCGGCGCGGAAGATGTCGGCGGCGGACGTGCCTGCCTTTGCCTGCGCTTCGATGCGGCTGGTCATCTGCCATACGCCGCCGAAGGGGCTGACTTTGAACGGTTCGGGGACGCGCACGCCGCCGGTTTGGGCGATTTTGCCCAAGTCGTTACGCAATAAATCGACAATCATCACGTTTTCGGCACGGTTTTTCGGGTCGGACTGCAGGGCGGCGGCGCGTTCGGCATCGCGGCCGTCGTTTAAAATCGGCGCGGTGCCTTTCATGGGTTCGGTGGCAATCAGGCCGTCTGAACGGATGTTTAAGAAGAGTTCGGGCGAAAAGCAGAGCGTCCATGTTTGGCCGTTCTTTTTATCGGGCAGGCAGGCGAGCGCGGCGTAGGGGACGGGTTGGCGCAGGCGGCGGTAGAGGCGGACGGGGTCGCCGTAGGCAGAGAGGTGCAGGCGGACGGTGTGGTTGATTTGGTAGCAGTCGCCGCGCGCGATGGCGGCCTGGATTTCGGCAATGTCGTTTAAATATTTGATATGCCCGCGCGATATTTCCGGCTGCGAGATGCCGGCGGGCGAACCGTCTTCCTGTGCAGCCAGCCATTCGGCGGCATCGACGTTTTGCTTGTCGGCAAACCAGTGCAGGGAGAGGGTGCCGCTTTCGCTTGCCGGCAAGTTTTGCAGCGGCAGTCCGAAGCCGTAATCGGCAGTAAGGAAGAGGTGCAGGCCGCGCCGCCAGCCTTGCGCCAGCAGGCGGTCCAAACGGTCGAGGCCGTCTGAAAGGATGCGGTCGCTGTATTGCAGGTTTTGGAAGAGGACGGCGCGGCCGGAAACGGCATCGTCGAGCAGGGCGAAATAGGGCATGGGCTTGCTGGGAAAAAAGGCGGATTATAGCCCATAAGCCGTCTGAAAAACGGAAAGGGGGCGTGTCGGCGGTTGATTGAGGGTTTGCTCCGGTTTGGGGCGGAAAGCGTTGCATCAGGCGGCCTAAATATGCTTAGGTATTTGTTTATTTTTGTCAAAGAGCGTAAAATCGGGGTATAGATTATTCCTGCGTCCGAATACGGGAAGCCGTTCGGGCGTACTTTAAAACTTTGAAAGGACGAACCATGACCGATCATCAACTGAAACCCTTCGAGCAGGTAAATGTAGGCGAGGGTAAAGACCGCCTGCAGATTTTTGAAGAAGAGGTTTTGCAGCATCAAGGACGCGTTTCCAGTGAAGATTCCAACACTGCGCCGCTGCCCGAAAGCTATCCCTACCGCCTGCGGATGAACCGCCGCGTGTATGAAAAAGAAAAAGCCGTCCTGCAAATCGAATTGCTGAAAGTGCAAAGCTGGGTGAAAGAATCGGGCCAGCGTATCGTCAGCCTGTTTGAAGGACGCGATGCGGCAGGTAAGGGCGGCACCATCAAACGCTTTATGGAACATCTGAACCCGCGCGGCGCACGCGTGGTGGCGTTGGAAAAACCGACCGAAACCGAACGCGGCCAATGGTATTTCCAGCGTTACATCCAAAACCTGCCCACTGCGGGCGAAATGGTGTTCTTCGACCGCTCGTGGTATAACCGCGCAGGCGTGGAACGCGTGATGGGTTTCTGCGAACCGCAAGAATACCTGCTGTTTATGCGCCAAGTGCCCGAACTGGAAAGAATGCTGGTAAACAGCGGCCTGCACTTGTTTAAATTCTGGTTCTCCGTATCACGTGAAGAACAGCTGCGCCGCTTCCTGTCCCGCCGCGACGATCCGCTGAAACACTGGAAACTGTCGCCGGTGGACATCCAGTCGCTCGACCGTTGGGACGACTACACCGAAGCCAAAAACGCCATGTTCTTCCACACCCACACCGGCGATGCGCCGTGGACGATTATCCGCTCCGACGATAAAAAACGCGCCCGTTTGAACTGTATCCGCCACTTCCTGCACCAGCTCGACTATCCGGGCAAAGATGTGAAAGCCATCGGCAAAGTGGATAACAAAATCGTGTTGGTTCCCGATACGCGCTACAAAGAAAAAAATATCGACCTGGGTCACGATTAAAGGTGTAGACTGAACAAGGGGCCGTCTGAAAAACGTTTTCAAGGGTTGAACCCGCGTTTTCAGACGGCCTTTTTCTTTCAGTTATAGAGCCGAATACCGGAAATCCATTCGAGCAGGTGCAACCCATCATGACCGAGCCGATTACCATCGCCACCTACAATATCCATAAAGGCATGTCGCCGCTGAACCGAAAAGTGCAGATTTCGGACATGGCGCAGGCATTGGAAAGCTTGAAGCCCGACATCCTGTTTTTGCAGGAAGTGCAGGGAAAAAACCTGTTGCGCGAATTGAAACTGCCCGATTTCCCCGCCCGTCCGCAAGACAATATCATTGCCGAACGTCTCGCCTATCACTCGAGCTACGGCAAAAACGCCGTTTTTCCGCAAAAACACCACGGCAACGCCATCCTCAGCCGACTGCCGATACAGATGCGGCAAAACGTCAATATCAGCGTGAACCGCCTGGAAAAACGCGGCGTCCTGCATTGCGAAATCCTACCCGACGGCTGGGAAATGCCCATCGTCTGCCTTTGCGCCCACCTCAACCTTTTGGAACGCGACCGCGTCAAACAATATGTGGCGATTTTCGAATACGTAACCACCTACATCCCGCCGGAAGCCCCGCTGATACTGGCCGGCGACTTTAACGACTGGCGGCACAAATCGACACTCAATATCGGCAGCACCTTGGGGCTGACCGAAGTTTTCCTCGACCGCCACGGCGAGCTGCCGAAAACTTTCCCCGCCCGTATGCCCGTGTTGAGCCTGGACCGCATCTATACGCGCAATCTCGATATCCTTAACGCCACACTGCACAGCGAGGAACCGTGGCAATACCTGTCCGACCACCTGCCGTTGAGTGCCACCGTGCGGATGCGTTGAAGCGGGCAGAGACCTTTGCAAAATCCCCCCCAAATCCCCT
>NZ_KV790760.1:0-3903 GCF_001807735.1 Neisseria sp. HMSC31F04
ATTTTGGGGGGATTTTGCAAAGGTCTCGGCCTCTTCTCCCTCCCCTTCAAACAACAGCAAGGCTTCCACGCCGTTTTCGCGGTTGGCGAGCATCAGGCGGCCGTGGTGCAGGCGCATGATCTCGGTGGTGAAGCTCAAGCCCAGCCCGCTGCTGCGGCTGCCGTCTGCACGGGGGAGCGAGTAGAAGCGTTGGGGGATTTTGGCCAGCGCGTAATCGGGAACGGGGCTGCCTTGGTTGTAAACCGCCAGTTCGGTGCGGTTTCGGCTGCGGGTGAGGCTGAGGCGGATTTCGCTGCCGGTTTCGGCAAAATCAATGGCGTTGTAAAGCAGATTGTCGATGGCTTGGCGCAGCAGCAACGGGTCGCCTTGAACGGCGTGGGGTAGGCAGTTGAGGGCGATGTGCAGTTGTTTGGTTTGCAGGGCGGCGCGGCTTTCTTGGGCGGCTTGGGCGGCCAGGCTGGACAAATCAACGGTTTGGATGTCGTTCAGGCTGTCGCGGTTTTCCAGGCGGGCGAGTTCGAGCAGGCGGGCAATGAGTCGTTTTTGTTTTTGGGTGTTGCGGCGGATGCGGTCGAGCAGCTGCTGTTGGTCGGGGCTAAGGGGGCTGTCTTGCAGCAGTTCGAGGGCGGCCTGCTGGGCAGTGAGCGGGGTTTTGAGTTCGTGGGTGAGACCTAAGACATAATTTTCAATGTGTTGTCGGTGATCGAGCTCGTCACGCAGGTGGGCGACGGCGTGGACGAGGCGGTAGAGGTAGCTGTCGCCGAATTGGGGTTGTGCGGCGGGGCAGTTGGCGGCCATGGCTTCGGCATAACGGCGGATGCGGCTGATACTGCGGGCGAGCCACCAGGCAAGCGTGCCGAGCACGAACAGGCTGGCAGTGAGCAGCGGTAAGACGTGCTGTTTGGCATAGACCAACGACCAAGCGGTGAGCAGGAGCAGGATGCCGAGCAAAACGAAGAAAAGGCGGATGCTGAGGTGTTTGAAATATTTAAGCATGGGTTGGCTGAATGGATAGGGTTGCGCGGCCTGATATTAAGCCGGGCGGTGTTTCAATTTCGTTGCAGTTTTGCTTTCAGGTAGCCTGACAAAGCGTGTGTGATTAAGTCGGGCTGGTGTTCGTACTTGGAGGCCGTCTGAAAAGGCGGTTAGCGATAACTGATGACTATCCCCGTACTGCCGTCTTTATTGTGGTAATACGCACCCGCATTGCCCCAGGCAAATCGGCGGCATTTGCCTGCTGCCGATGTTTTAATGGCACAAGGGGCGTCGCCCAGCTGTTTATCCAGCCATCGATCAAATTGTTTTCTGCGTTGCAATTCGCGCTCCTCTGACCATGCTGCCCAGCTATTGTCCTCGCCTATCGGGCAGAAGAATATGGATAAGCTTTCCAGCCGCTGCTGCTCGAACTGGGCGGTAAGGGTGTATTGTTCGGATTGCTTGGTAAATGACAAACCGAAAAATGTTATTCCCGCTTGCAGATGATTCGGGCTAGATTTTGGGAAGCATGCAATCCAGTCATCAAGCGTGGTGCGCGCGCTGATAAGGTTGCCGTCCGGCAGGCTGACGCTGCCGTTTTCAGGATTTATCTTCATCGGTTTGAATTTCCAAATGCAGTTTTCAGACGACCTGAAAGCAAGCGGTGGGCGGGCAACAGATACCCGTCCTTGAGCCTGCCTAGTTTTCAGGTAGCCTAAATGGGTTGAAAGCACGCAGGCGGGAGTGCCTGCCCTACTTTTGCCCAAATGCCTGCACCGCCGCCCAAACGATTTCAGGCTGTTCTTTAATGGCTTCGTGCGCGGCAAACGGCACATTCATCAAATGAACTTCGGGCAATTCGGTTTTCAATGCCGCCCAGTCGTCAAATGCAAACAGGAAATCGGCTTCGCCACGTATCGCCAGCACGGGGGCTTGGATTTGGCGGATGTTTTCGTTGGGATAGCCGCTTGCGCCCTCGTCCAGCCACATGGCTTTTAGGGCTGCCGCCCATTTTTCCGCATCAGGCTCGGAGTTGGCTGCCTGATAGGCGGCAAGCTGTTCGGGCAGGTTTTCTTTTACGAAATCGAGATTGATCGTTTCAAACATAGGGCGCATGCCGTCTAAGTGCTTTTTGTGCCATTCCGCGCCCACGGTGATGATTTTCTCGATATTTTTGTCTGCTGCGCCCAATCGGTAGGCGGTCGTGCCGCCATCACTGAACCCGAACAGACTGTATTTCTCCACGCCCTCATGCCGCAGGATTTGACGCACGTCATCGGCGGCTTGGGCGTAGGTCAGCGCGGCTGTGCCGAGCGTGGAGCATCCGTGTCCGCGCGTATCTATCGCAATCACGCGGTAGTGTTGCTGCAAACGCGGCAACAGCGGGGCAAAGTCGGCAATCGAACCAAAACCGCCGTGCAGCAATACGATAACGGGGGCGGTTTCCGTACCGCCGATTTGGTAGTGCAGCGTCGCGCCGTGATGTTTGATGAATTTGGATTGCATGGAAGTTTCCTTGTCCGGTTTGTTGAAAGAATGGCGGCTATTGTCCGGCTTGTCGCAGGTGGAAACCACCAATATTGCTGCGGCCAGTTTGAGTAAGTTTCTGCGCGAAAGGTTCATGGTTTTCAGACGGCCTTTTTGGAGGTGGAGGCCGTCTGAAAACCGTGCTTCTGTAAGGCGGCGGCAGCTTTTGCCCGAATTGGCGGCAGCTTTTGCACCGTCGCAGTGTAGGAAATTGTATCAGCTTTTGCATAAATTTATCCGATTGAGCGGCAAAGTGTTCTCCAACAACCACCGGTAATACGTTTTAAGTTCCACCCCCATCAGGTCGGCCATCACTTTTGACGGCAGCCGACGCTCCTTGGCATGACGTTTGGCCAGCTCAATTGCGTGGTCTAAAGAGGTGGCTTTCGCCTGTCGTTTGGTGATTCTCATAATGAAAATTCGCTGTACGGGAATTTAAATGCGTGATTTTTTAGCTTAATTAACCTACAATTCAGGCATTCACTACTTTCGCAGTGTTGGCCGGAAGTTCCGGGTTGCATGACGCTGCGGCCAAATATCTTCAGGCTTCATACCTAAAGCATCGGCAATAATTTTTTCGCCTTTAGGGTAGAACGGGCAGTAAAGAGCGTTTCGTAAGGTGTCAGGGCCTAATCCACTGGCTATTGATAAGGCACGCACCGACCAACCTGCCTTTTTAAGCGCAGCGACCACATCCGCGCGGTGCCAGTCTGCTGTATTTTTTTGCATTGCTATTCACTCCATTCGTTTAGCTTAAATGTTATGCGCTTTCGTTTAACGTGCTGGCATATTACTAAACAAATGCGGTGTGCGCAATCGTTTGTTTAGTATTTTTTCTATATTTGTTCAGCTATTTTGCTAATCATTTGATAAATATTTGAAAATTTACTAAACAAAAAACTACTTTATTTGTTTATTCTTTTGTTTAGTCGGTAGATGACTAAACAAAAGAGTTGGGTTTGCTATGAGCAGCTTTAAAGAGCGCCTCCAATTCCTATGGGGCGATGCCAAGCCAGCACAAATCGCAAGAGATTTAAATTGGTCTATTAGCGGCGTATTAAGGATTTTTGAAAAAGACACCATTCCAAAAGCTGAAACCCTTGTTTCAATTCAAAAATTGAAAGGGTGTGATTGGAATTGGTTGATGACTGGGGAAGGCGTGCCGTTCCCCAAAGGAGCTGCAACAGGTAGCAATCAAGGGTTGCAAGAACCTGCCGCGGGCTATAATGCAAAATGGAACGCCAAAAGCATCCAGACTGCCCCGGAGGTGCGGGATACGCTCGGTAATCCCGTGGACTTGAGCGAATTTGTCTTCATCCCACGCTACAACGTTAAAGTTGCGGCGGGACATGGTTATGTCGTTGAAGATGAAAAACCAAGATTCACAATGGCTTTTCGGAA
>NZ_KV790761.1:0-31810 GCF_001807735.1 Neisseria sp. HMSC31F04
AGGGGATTTTGGGGAATTTTGCAAAGGTCTCATCACCACCATCATTGAATTTCCCCGTCAAACGAAAAACGCAGGCCGTCTGAAAGCCTGCGTTTTTCGATTCGGACGGGGAATCCGACTTTTCAGACGGCCTGTCCGCCGCAAAATCGGGTCGATGCGCGTCATTTCCACGCCAACGCCGCATCGTAAAGCGATTTTTTGTTCTCACCGCAGATTTCGGCAGCCAGCGCGGCGGCCTGTTTGGTGGGCAACCGGGCGGACAGAATCTTCATCACGCGCAACGCCTCTGCCGACAAACCGGCGTTTTTCTCCCGCACCGCCGGATGCAGAATCAACACCATTTCGCCGCGCGCCTGATTGCCGTCGTCCGCCAAGGCCGTCTGAATATCGCTTACCGTGCCGCACAAAAAGGTTTCAAACGTTTTCGTCAGCTCGCGCGCCAGCGTCAGCCGCCGCTGCGGGAACACGGCCGCCATATCGGCCAGAGCCGCCCCGATACGGTGCGGCGTTTCAAACATCACCACCGGATAGTCCGCTTCCGACCACTTCTCGAACAGCTTGCGCCGTTCGCCCGATTTCGGCGGCAGGAAACCGTTGAAATAAAAATCCGACTCGGACACACCCGCCCCGCTCAAAGCCGCCATCACCGCACTCGCGCCAACCACGGGCACGACATTGAACCCTGCCCCGCGCACCCGCGCCGCCAGCCGCGCGCCCGGGTCGCACACCGCAGGCGTGCCCGCATCCGACACCTGGGCCACAATCAGGCCGTCTGAAAGCGCGGCCACCACCTTGTCGGCCATCTGCTGCTCGTTGTGTTCGCGCACACTCATCAGTTTCGCCTGAATGCCGTAGGCAGCAAGCAGCTGGGCGGTAACGCGCGTATCCTCGGCGCAAACCAAATCGGCACGACCCAGCACAGCCAACGCGCGTAGCGTGATGTCGGCCAAATTGCCGATGGGCGTGGCCACCACATATAAGGCGGGCTGCAAACTGCCTGCGGCTTTATTCAAAAATTTCTCTATCATGGGCGTTGCCTGTCGCAAATTTTAAAAGAGGCCGTCTGAAAGCGGGGCTTCAACGGAGTCCAAACGCATTTTCAGACGGCCTGCAAACCTGTAAAAGCCGCATTCTAACAAAACCGTCCTGCAAACGCTTGTATTTACATCGGCAGAGTATCCCCGTATTATCCGCCCCACCTGCGGCAAACCGCCCGCACCGACCACGGAAACCCCATGCGCCTGAACCACCCGAGCGGACAGGCGGCGGAAGATACCGCCGCACATTTTCTGGAAAAGCAAGACTGCCGCATCATCGCCCGCAACTGGCACTGCCCGTTCGGGGAAATCGACCTGATTGCCGAACAAAGCGGCACCCTGCTGTTTGTCGAAGTCAAATACCGCCGCAGCGCGGCCTTCGGCGGCACGGCATACAGCATCACACCGTCCAAACTGGCCAAACTGCAAAAAAGCGCGGAATACTACCTGCAGCAGCACCGCAAAGGGCGTACGGACTGCCGTTTGGACGCCGTCTTAATCGAAGGCGGGAATCCCCCCGTCTGGCTGCAAAACATCACAGGATAAAAATTTATGACCACCCTTCAAGAACGCGTACGCGCCCATTTCGAAGAAAGCATCGCCGCCAAACGGCAAACCGTCGAAGTGCTGGCCGAACCGACGGCCGAAGCCGCCATGATGCTGATCGAATGCCTGATGAACGACGGCAAAATCCTCGTCTGCGGCAACGGCGGCTCGGCGGCCGACGCGCAACACTTCGCTGCCGAACTGACCGGCCGTTTTGAAAAAGAACGCATGGAACTGGCCGCAATCGCCCTCACCACCGACACCTCCGCCCTCACCGCCATCGGCAACGACTACGGCTTCGAACACATCTTCAGCAAACAAGTCCGCGCACTCGGCCGCCCCGGCGACGTCCTGCTGGGCATCTCCACCTCCGGCAATTCCGGCAACGTCATCGAAGCGATTAAAGCCGCCCACGAACGCGACATGCGCATCCTCGCCTTCACCGGCCGAGACGGCGGGAAAATCGCCGCCATGCTCAAAGACAACGACATCCTGCTCAACGTCCCCCACCCGCGCACCGCCCGCATCCAAGAAAACCACATCGTACTGGTGCACGCCCTGTGCGACTGCATCGACACCGTACTCATGGAAGGCATGTAAGGCCGTCTGAAACCCACCCTGCGGTAGAAAACAGACCCTTCAAACCGAAACATCCGCATCCGCAACAAAGGCCGTCTGAAAACGGAGCCGAAAACCATTTCAGACGGCCTTTCCCCATTCCGCTATAATCCACGCCTTTCAGACGGCCTTCAAACACCATGACCACCTACTCCCTATTCGTTACCTGCCCGCGCGGGCTGGAAAGCGTCCTGCACGCCGAACTTGCCGCCCAAGGCTGCACCGACCTCGCCCCCACCGACGGCGGCATCGCCTGCACCGGCGGCCTCGAACAAGTTTACCGCGCCAACCTGCACAGCCGCACCGCCGGCCGCGTCCTGCTGCGCCTGACCAAAGCCCCCTACCGCACCGAACACGACATCTACAAACCCGCGCGCAACATCCGCTGGCAAGACTGGTTCACCCCAGCGGACAGCATCAAAGTTCATGTGGAAAGCAAACGCGCCCGCATCAAAAACCCCGCCTTCGTCGGCCTGAAAATCAAAGACGCAGTGTGCGACAGCCAGCGCGACAGCTTCGGCGAACGCTCGTCCGTAGACAAACAACAACCCGACATCCGCATACACGCCTTCCTCGACGACAAAACCGTCCAAATCTTCATCGACACGTCGGGCGAAGCCCTGTTCAAACGCGGCTACCGCCAAGACACCGGCGAAGCCCCGCTGCGCGAAAACCTGGCCGCCGGCCTCCTGCTGCTGGCCGGATACGACGGCAGCCAACCCTTCCAAGACCCCTTCTGCGGCAGCGGCACCATCGCCATCGAAGCCGCGCTCATCGCCCTGAACCGCGCACCCGGCATCATGCGCCGTTTCGGCTTTGAAAAACTGCAAAAACACGACCCCGCCCTGTGGCAGCGCATCAAACAACAGGCACGGGAAGCCGCCCGAAACAGGCCGTCTGAAAACATCGCCGCATCCGACAACGACCGCGCCATGACCCGCGCCGCACGGCAAAACGCCCGCTTCGCCGAAGTGGACGGCTTCATCGACATCACCGACCGCGATGCACAAGACGCACGGCCGAATGGCCAAGGCGGCATCATGCTGTCCAACCCGCCCTACGGCGAACGCCTGGCCGAAATCCAAGCCCTGCACGCACTCTACCCCCAACTGGGCGGCTGGCTGAAGCAGCACTACGCAAGCTGGACCATCGGCATGTTTACCGGCGACCGCGACATGCCCAAACTGATGCGCCTGAACCCAAAACGCAAAATCCCGCTCTACAACGGCAATCTCGACTGCCGCCTGTTCCTGCTCGACATGGTGGCGGGCAGCAACCGCTGAACAAAGGCCATCTGAAAAACAAAAAACGCGACGTTTCAACACACAAAGCACAGCCCCCTGTGCCGCCCGCCATACATTCATTCCGATTCCTCCGCCTCCAAAGGGCGGGGTTTCAACCATTAAGGAAGTCTTAATGAACCCGCAAGAACCCGTCCGCCTGTCCAAACGCATGGCCGAACTCAAACTCTGCTCCCGCCGCGAAGCCGACGGCTATATCGAACAAGGCTGGGTCAAAGTAAACGGCCGAACCGCCGTACTCGGCCAAAAAGTAAAGGCCGCCGACCGCATCGAACTGGCCAAGCAGGCACACGAAACACAGGCACAGCGCGTAACCGTCCTGCTCAACAAACCCGTCGGCTACGTCAGTGGCCAGCCCGAAAAAGACTACCGCGCCGCCGTCGAACTCATCACCGCCGAAAACCGCTGGGACGGCGACACCAGCCGCATCCCCTACCGCGACGGCCACAAAAAAGGCCTGGCGCCCGCCGGCCGGCTCGACATCGACTCCGTCGGCCTGCTGGTACTCACCCAAGACGGCCGCATCGCCAAACAACTCATCAGCGGCGACAGCGGCATCGAAAAAGAATACCTCGTGCGCGTCAAAGGCCGCCTGAGCGAAGAAGGCCTGCGCCTGCTCAACTACGGCCTGAGCCTGGACGGCGAAAAACTGCGTCCCGCCAAAGTCGAATGGCAAAACGAAGACCAACTGCGCTTCATCCTCAAACAAGGCAAAAAACGCCAAATCCGCCGCATGTGCGAACTGGTCGGCCTGCGCGTTACCGGCCTGAAACGCATCCGCATGGGGCAGGTAAAACTCGGCGCGCTGCCGCCGGGCAAATGGCGTTATCTGGGGAAAGACGAACGTTTTTAAAAACGCCGGACATGAAAACACCGCATATCGACGAAGCCCGTTTTGCCAGCCTGTCCCTCATCGGCAGCCTGGCCGTCATCCCTGCCGCAGCGGCATGGCGCAGCCATGTCATCCCCGAACATTTCGGCTGGGCATTACCGTCATCATTACCTCCGGCGTCGCCACGGTGGACTTCATCAACCAGTTCAAAGTCGACTACGCCGTATTGAGCACGCACGGCGTGGAAGGCGACGGCTCGCTGCTTGATTACGACTACAAAGAAGTAAGCGTGATGCAGGCGATGATGGCCAACGCACGGGTGCGCTTCCTCGGCGTGGATCACAGCAAATTCCAGTCGCACGCGCTGGTGCGGCTGGGCGACATCACCGATTTCGACAGGGTCTTCACCGACCGCGCTCCCGACGGGGAAATGCAGAAAATCCTCACCACCGCGGGCGTGGAATGGTTGGTTCCCGAAATCTGCCAACATGCAACGGAAACAGCAAAGGATGAAAAATGAAACTATGGTCTTCGACAACCAGCCCCTATGTGCGCAAAGTGCGCGCCGCCGCCATCCATCACGGGCTGGAAAACCGGATAGAACCGGTAACCGTCAAATCGTCGTTCGCCGCCGAATCGGCGCACAACCAAGACAACCCGCTCGGCCGCATCCCCGTATTGCAGCTCGATAACGGCGAATGGCTGTTCAACAGCAACGTCATCGCCGAATACCTCGATTCCGTCGGGCAGGGCGCGACGCTTTACCCGCAAGACGCAAGCCGCTGGCAGGTGTTGAACCTGCACGCGCTGGCGGAAGGGCTGCTGGAAAACACCGTCGCCATGATTGCCGAAAAAATGCTGCGTCCCGAAAACGAATGGTGGACGGCGCGGCACGAACAAATCAAACAACGCAACGCGCGCACCGTCCCCGTGTTGGCCGAGCATCTGCAACCCTTCGGCACGCAGCTCAATATCGGCACGCTGTTTGCCGTGTGCGCCGTCGACTTCCTGCTGTTCAGGGACAATTTGACCGGTGCCGCCGGATTGGCGGGCATTTCTGAACTGAAGGCGTGGGCGGATGAAATGAATGCGCTGCATCCCTGTCTGGCCGCAACCAAACCCCGTGTTTCAGCCTGATGCCGTGCGGGGCCGTCTGAAAAAAGGTTTCAGACGGCCTGATTTCTAAAACGGCACGACTCAGGTAAAATAGCCGATTTCGATTTCCCGTTCGGGCGGCAGGCCGTCTGAAAAATACATTCGCCGGATTCCATCATGCTCAATAAAGAACAATTCGCGGACAACCATTTCATCCGCACCCTCATCGAAGAAGACTTAAAAAGCGGCAAACACGAAGCCATCCAAACCCGCTTCCCGCCCGAACCCAACGGCTATCTGCACATCGGCCACGCCAAATCCATCTGCCTGAACTTCGGTTTGGCATATATTTACGACGGCTTGTGCAACCTGCGTTTCGACGATACCAACCCCGAAAAAGAAAACGACGAATACGTCAACTCCATCAAAGAAGACGTCGAGTGGCTCGGTTTCCATTGGGCGGGCGAGCCGCGTTTCGCTTCCAACTATTTCGACCAGCTTTACGACTACGCCGTCGGTTTAATCAAAGACGGCAAAGCGTATGTCGATGATTTGACGCCCGAAGAAATGCGCGAATACCGCGGTACGCTGACCGAAGCGGGCAAAAACAGTCCTTACCGCGACCGCAGCATCGAAGAAAACCTCGACCTGTTCACACGCATGAAAAACGGCGAATTCCCCGACGGCAGCAAAACCCTGCGCCTGAAAATCGACATGGCATCAGGCAACATCAATATGCGCGACCCCGTCATCTACCGCATCCGCCGCGCCCATCACCACAACACCGGCGACAAATGGTGCATCTACCCGATGTACGACTACACGCATTGCATTTCCGATGCCATCGAAGGCATCACGCATTCCTTGTGTACGCTCGAATTTGAAGCCCACCGTCCGCTGTACGACTGGGTGTTGGACAACATCCCCGCGCCGCACGCCACCCGCCCGCGCCAATACGAGTTTTCCCGTTTGGAGCTTTTATATTCCATCACGTCCAAACGCAAGCTGAACCAACTGGTTTCAGACGGCCACGTTGCCGGCTGGGACGATCCGCGTATGCCGACGATTTCCGGTATGCGCCGCCGCGGCTACACGCCCGAAGGCCTGCGCCTGTTTGCCAAACGTGCCGGCATTTCCAAATCTGAAAACATCGTTGATATGAGCGTGTTGGAAGGCGCGATTCGCGAGGAGCTGGAAAACTCCGCCCCGCGCATGATGGCCGTGCTGAATCCGCTCAAGGTAGCGCTCACCAACTACGATGCCGCCCGAGCCGAAAGCCGCACCGCGCCGTATCACCCGAACCGCGAAGACATGGGCAGCCGCGAACTGCCGATTTCGTCCACGCTCTACATCGAAGCCGACGATTTCAGCGAAAACCCACCCAAAGGCTGGAAACGCCTGACCCTCGGCGGCGAAGTGCGCCTGCGCCACAGCTATGTGATGAAGTGCGACGAAGTGGTGAAAGACGCCGACGGCAACATCGTCGAACTCAAATGCAGCTTGGATTACGACACCTTGGGCAAAAATCCCGAAGGCCGCAAAGTGAAAGGCGTGATTCACTGGCTCTCCGCCGAACACGCCGTGCCCGCCACCGTGCGCCTGTACGACCGCCTGTTCACCGAACCCCGTCCCGATGCCGTGCGCGGCGAAGACGGCGAATACCTGCCGTTCACCGATTTCCTCAACCCCGAATCGGCTAAAGAAATCACCGCCTACGTTGAAGCCGCCGCCAACGATTTGCCTGCGGAGAGCCGCTGGCAGTTTGAACGGCTGGGCTATTTCGTCACCGACCGCAAAGACCACAGCCCCGAGCATCCCGTGTTCAACCGCACGGTAACGCTGAAAGACTCTTGGCAGCCTAAGTAATCTGTTTGCAGCAGCTGCACTGAAAGGCCGTCTGAAAACTTGGAATCTGGTTTTCAGACGGCCTTTGTTGATAAAGGAATGAGATGGAGCATTATTCTGTACATTTGAAGCTGCTGGGGATGGCGGTGTTGTGGGGTGCGTCTTGGCCGATGGGGCGGATGCTGGGACAGTCGCTTCCGCCGCTGACGGGCGGGGCGGTTCGGTTTGTGCTGGCTTCGGTTTTGCTGTTGGGCTGGTTGTTTGCGCGCAGCAGGTTTGCGACTTTGGCGGCTTTGTCGGCGCGGCAATGGCTGGGCTTGACGGCGGCCGCTTCCGTCGGTGTGTGCGGCTATGCGATATTTTTTATGCTCGGTTTGCAGGCGATGCCGGCGGGTAAGGCGGCGGTGGTCGTGGCGGTGAATCCCGTGCTGACGCTGCTGCTGGCGGCTTGGCTTTTCGGCGAACGGTTAAACGCGAAGATTTTGGCGGGTATGCTGTTGGCGGTCTGTGGTGCGATAACGGCGGTAACGCAAGGGCAGCCGTTGACGGTATTGTCGGGCGGCATCAAGGCGGGGGAGTGGCTGATTTTCGGCTGCGTGGTCTGTTGGGCGGCTTATACTTTAATCGGGCGCGCGGTCTTGCGCGGGATAGACGCGCTGACGGTAACGGCGGCAACTTCGCTTATCGGCGCGCTGATGTTGTCGGTGGTGGCGTTGTGGGTCGATGGATTGCCGTTTGATGCAATGGCGGCGATGGGTGCACGCGGTTGGACTGCCTTGGCGTGGTTGGTCATCGGTGCGACGGTATTGGCCTACGCGTGGTATTTTGAAGGCGTGAAGATTTTGGGCGCAGGCAACGCGGCGGCGTATATTACGCTCGTGCCGATTTTCGGCATGCTCAGCTCGGCATGGGTTTTGGGCGAACCGCTGCATATTTCGCTGGTTGCGGGTTGCGTGGCGGCGGTCGGCGGCATGACGTTGATGCGGTACGGGCAGAAGGCCGTCTGAAACGCTGTTTCGAGTGTTTTTACTTTATTGGAATTGGGTTTCCGCTGTCCGGCCGTTTTTCTATCCCGCCGGCTGAACCAATACCCACGGTGCCACCACCACCGCCCACATTTCACGGTTTTCCGCCCAAAACGCGGCGGCCTGTGCTTCACTGACCATGCCGAACTTCCCTTCCGCCATCAGCTTGGAAATTTCACGGCCGTCGTCGTCAGCAACCAGCCGGGCAACGGCAACCAAATCGAGTTCGGGAGCGACATACACCGCCGTACCGCGCGCGAAATGGACTTGCAAATCCGCCCAGGCAATGCGGGCGGTTTCCAGATTCAGTTTGTCGTTCAGATACGGTTCGCTCACGGCAGGCTCCCAAAAAGCCGCGGATTATACGCAGCTTGGATTTACAAAGAAACTGTTACACAGTATCATGCGAATCTTTATTTACAGCCGCACGGCCGGACACAGAGGCCGTCTGAAAACAGCAGCCGGCAAATATATTTCAATCAATAAGATACGGGCTTCCGGCTAAAAAACCGCACGCCCTGTCGCAAACCGCAAGGCCGTCTGAAACGGCTGGCAGCAGAAAATGAATATTTTATTAAGCGGATTACCCCGGCGGCTGCTTTTGGCCGCCACGGCTTTGGCCGTCGTATGGGGCGTTTATTTCTGGGCGACCTCATCATCATGATCGCAATCGAAAACCTGACCGTCAGCTATCAGCGCAAACCGGCGGTACACCATGTGGACATGCAGTTCGACGATGCCTCGATGTGGGCGATTTTCGGCCCCAACGGCGCGGGAAAATCCACCCTGCTCAAGGCCGTGATGGGGCTGCTCAAATGCAATACGGGCAAAGTGTCGTGGCAGGGCATTGCCCGCCGCGACATCGCCTACCTGCCGCAGCAGGCCGACATCGACCGCAGCCAGCCGATGACGGTATTTGAATTGGCCGCCATGGGTTTGTGGTACGAAATCGGCTTTTTCGGCGGCGTAAATGCGGCGCAGAAAAAACGCGTGATGCAGGCACTCGAACGGGTGGAAATGGCGGAATTCGCCCACCGGCAAATCGGCCACCTTTCCAACGGCCAGTTCCAGCGCGTACTGTTTGCGCGGATGCTGGCGCAGGATGCAAAATTCCTGCTGCTCGACGAACCTTTCAACGCGGTGGACGCAAAAACCACTTACGCCCTTTTGGACGTCCTCCGCCACTGCAACAACGAAGGCCGCGCCGTCATCGCCGTTTTGCACGACTACGAACAAGTGCGCTCCTATTTCCCGAACACCCTGCTCATCGCGCGGGAAAAAATCACGGCAGGAAAAACGGAAGACGTACTGACCGACAGCTTTCTGCAACAGGCCAACGCCGCCATGCAAAAACACGATTACGCGCAATGGTGCGCTGCCTGACAGCCTTTTTCAGACGGCCTCCCGCGCTTCGGGCCGTTTCGGCGGAAACATAACCGCATCAATAAAAAACAAAAATACATGGATATAAACTTATACGAATGGCTGATCGAACCGTTTGCCGAGTTTGATTTTATGCGCTACGCCCTGGCCTCCGTGGTATTCCTCGCACTGAGTGCCGCGCCCGTGGGCGTATTCCTCGTGATGCGGCGCATGAGCCTGGTCGGCGACGCGCTCGGCCATGCCGTCCTGCCCGGCGCGGCCGTCGGCTATATGATAGGCGGCCTCAGCCTGCCCGCCATGAGTGCGGGCGGTTTTGTCGCCGGCATGGTGATGGCCCTGCTGGCCGGCCTAGTCAGCCGCTTTACCGATTTGAAGGAAGATGCCAACTTTGCCGCCTTCTACCTGACCAGCCTGGCCATCGGCGTGCTGCTGGTCAGCATGGGCGGCAGCAATATCGACCTGCTGCACCTGTTGTTCGGCTCGATTTTGGCCGTAGACCTGCCCGCCCTGACTTTGGTCGCTTCCGTCGCCAGCACCACGATTGTCACGCTGGCCGTGATTTACCGCCCGCTGCTGCTGGAAAGCATAGACCCCCTGTTTTTAAGGGCGGTAAACGGCAAAGGCGGACTGTGGCACCTGATTTTCCTCGTCTTGGTCGTCATGAACCTGGTGGCCGGATTTCAGGCTTTGGGTACGCTGATGGCGGTCGGCCTGATGATGATTCCGGCGATTACCGCCCGCCTGTGGGCGCGCAACATGGGTATGCTGATGCTGCTTTCCGTCATCTTCGCGCTGCTGTGCGGGCTGGCGGGGCTGCTGTTTTCCTACCACGTCGAAATCCCGTCCGGCCCGGCCATCATCCTGTTTTGCGGCGGCTGGTACACACTGTCGGTCATCTTCGGCTGGGAGGGCGGCCTCCTGACCAAATGGCTGCGCCGCAGCCGCCACCGGCAGTTTTAAAAACCGTTTGATCAAACCGCCGGGCCGGACAAATCTTTCAGACGGCCTGCGTACGGATAAAGAAGCACCGTTCAAACCACAATACGGCGGAGCCCTTCCGCCGCCCACTAAGAAAGGATTAGAAATGAAACATTGGAAACTGTCCCTGTGCGCCCTTTTGGTGGCAGGCAGCGTATCGGCCGAACCGCTGAACGTCGTCAGCAGCTTCAGCATTTTGGGCGACGTCGCCAAACAGATCGGCGGCGACAAAGTGGCCGTCACCAACCTTGTCGGCCCCGACCAAGACTCGCACGTTTACAACATCACCAGCGGCGACATCAAAAAAATCCGTTCGGCCAAACTGGTGCTGCTCAACGGACTGGGCTTCGAATCGGGCGAAATGACCCGTGCCGTCAAACAAAGCAAAGTCAATTACGCCGAAGCCGCAGCCGGCATCAAAGCCATGACGGCCGACCACGACCACGACCATGATCACGACCACGGCGGCCACAACCACGATCACGGCCGCTACGACCCGCACGTTTGGAGCGACCCTTCCCTGATGCCGAAATACGCGGCCAACGTTGCCGAAGCCCTGATTAAGGCCGACCCGCAGAACAAAACCTATTACAACCAGCGCCTGCAAAGCTACACCAAAGAACTGCAACAGCTCGATACCTATGCCAAAACGCAGTTCGACCGCATCCCGGCCGGCCGCCGCAAAGTACTGACCGGCCATGAAGCCTTCGGTTATATGGGCAAACGCTACAACATCAAATTCTATGCGCCGCAAGGCATCAATACCGAAGCGGAACCGTCGGCCAAACACGTCGCCGCTCTCATCCGCCAGGTCAAACAAGAAGGCATCAAAGCCGTGTTTACCGAAAACATCAAAGACTCCCGGATGCTCGAACGCATTGCCAAAGAATCAGGCAGCACCATCGGCGGCAAACTGTACTCCGACGCATTGAGCAAGACCGCACCGGCCAACACCTACACCGGCATGATCCGTTACAATGTCGATTCATTGGTTAAAGCCATGAAATAACCGCCCGGGTACCGGAGAGGCCGTCTGAAACCCTTTTTCAGACGGCCTGTACAAAACACCGCCCATACAAGGCGGACAACCTGCAAACAAGCATTTGACATTTACGCTAACTTGCAGTTTAATCACCGAAATTGACAGACACGCCGATTTGATACAGCTTGCGGGCGTTATAGCCGAATCCCCGCGCAACCGATTAACAGGCGGCAGGCCGAAAACGGTACGAACAGTACGGACACGGCAGGCCGGCATCGTGGCCGTTGCACGGATTCCGCTATACAACAGCTAAAGCTTACAGAGTTTTTTATTAAGCTGTTTTTTTAAAGCCCGTTGTCGTGTACATCGGGCTTCGTTTATTCAAGTACGACATTATGATTATCCTGGACAACGTTTCCAAACATTACCAAACGCGCGACAAAACCCGTTTTGCCGCCGTCGAGCCGACCAGCCTCGAAATCCAAGACGGCGAAATCTTCGGCCTGATGGGCTATTCCGGCGCGGGCAAGTCTACCCTGTTGCGACTGATTAACCTGTTAGAACGTCCCGACAGCGGCAAGGTCAATGTGTGCGGACAAGAGCTGACCGCGCTTGATGCCGCTGCATTGCGTCAGGCGCGGCAGAATATCGGCATGGTGTTTCAGCAGTTCAATCTTTTGAGCAACCGCACCGTTGCCGACAATGTCGCCTTTCCTTTGGAAATCGCCGGATGGTCGTCTGAAAAAATCAAAGAACGCGTCAAAGAATGCCTTGAAATCGTCGGTCTGACCGAACGCGCCGACCACTACCCCGCCCAGCTTTCCGGTGGTCAGAAACAACGTGTCGGCATCGCCCGTGCGCTCGCGCCCAAACCCCAAGTCATCCTCGCCGACGAACCCACTTCCGCCCTCGACCCCGCCACCACGCGCAGCGTCTTGGAATGTTTGGAAGACATCAACAAACGCTTCAACGTCACCATCGTCATCGTGACCCACGAAATGAGCGTCATCCGTCGCCTGTGCGACCGCGCCGCCCTCTTGAATAAAGGCAAAGTGGTGGAAATCGTCGAAGTACGCGGCAACCAAATCCACGCCCAATCCGAAATCGGGCGCGAACTGATTCGGGAGGATTGATATGGCAGACTTAACATTCGAACAAGCCGTTTCCACCATCGTCGGCATGAAAGACGAAATCGTCCGCGCTTTGGGTGAAACCTTCGTCATGGTCGGGCTGTCCACCATGATTGCCGTCATCTTCGGCACCCTCTTGGGCGTCCTGCTTTTCGTCACTTCCAACCGCCAGCTTCATTACAACAAGCCGGTGAATTTCCTGTTTGACAACTTAGTCAACCTGATGCGCGCCTTCCCCTTCGTCATCCTGATGATTGCCATGATACCCGCCACCCGCGCCATCGTCGGCAGCACCATCGGTCCGATTGCCGCCTCGCTGGTATTGAGCGTGTCCGGCCTGTTTTACTTCGCCCGACTGGTGGAACAAAACCTGCGCGAAGTCCCCAAAGGCGTGATTGAAGCCGCCACCGCCATGGGCGCATCGCCGCTTGCCATCGTCCGTAAAGTCCTCTTGAACGAAGCGCGCGCCGGCATGGTTTCCAGCATCACCGTCCTCGCCATCGGCCTGCTCTCGTACAGCGCGGCTGCGGGCATGATAGGTGGCGGCGGCTTGGGCGACCTTGCCATCCGCTACGGCTACTACCGCTACCAAACCGAAGTCATTATTTTCATCGTCGCCATCCTCGTGCTGCTCGTTATCCTGATACAAAGCATCGGCAACGCACTGGCGCGGAAATTGGACAAACGTTAAAAGCCGAAAAAGGCCGTCTGAAAACATAGGATTCGACATCGGATTTGGATAAGCCCGTCTCCCCCACACTTGGTTTTGAGGCCGTCTGAAAATCCGAAACGGCAACATGATGATGCCCGTCCTATCGTGTGAAACGCCGGAAAATTCAAATCGGGCATCTTCATCCGGCAAAACCGATCCGCATCTTGCCGTTTCGTTTCCTCCAACTGACAAATCGTTTAAAATCACGCCTTTTCCCAATAGCCATACAGGCCGTCTGAAAACGCATCTGCCTTTTTCAGACGGCCTCCCACCCCGCATCAATCAAGGAGCAAAAAATGCAACAAAGCTTATTCTTCAAAACTTTCTCAATTTCCGCCCTCGCCCTCGCGCTGGCCGCCTGCGGCGGGCAAAGCCAAGGCGGTTCCGACAAAGCCTCCGGCACGCAGGCCGCTTCCAGCACTCCCGCCGTTTCCGCAGAGAAGAAAGACATCGTCATCGGTACCACCGTCGGCGATTTCGGCGACATGGTGAAAGACCAAATCCAACCGGCAATGGCGAAAAAAGGCTACAACGTCAAACTGGTCGAATTTACCGACTACGTCCGCCCCAACCTCGCTCTGGCCGAAGGCGAGCTGGACATCAACGTCTTCCAGCACAAACCCTATCTGGACAACTTCAAAGCCGAACATAAACTCGACCTGACCGAAGTCTTCCAAGTGCCCACCGCACCTTTGGGCATTTACCCGGGCAAACTGAAATCATTGGACGAAGTCAAAGAAGGCAGCAGCGTTTCCGCACCGAACGACCCTTCTAACTTCGCCCGCGCACTGGTGATGCTCGACAACGTCGGCTGGATCAAACTCAAAGAAGGCGTCAATCCGCTAACCGCATCGAAAAACGACATTGCCGCCAACCCGAAAAACATTAAAATCGTCGAACTGGAAGCCGCGCAACTGCCGCGCAGCCGTCAGGATGTCGATTTCGCCATCGTTACCGGCAACTACGCCACCAGCAGCGGCATGAAACTGACCGAAGCCCTGTTCCAAGAACCGAGCTTCGCCTATGTGAACTGGTCTGCCGTCAAAACCGCCGACAAAGACAGCCAATGGGTGAAAGACATCACCGAGGCTTATAATTCCGACGAGTTCAAAGCCTATGCCCACAAACGCTTCGCCGGCTACAAATACCCCGCCATCTGGGGTGAGGGCGCGGCAGAAGGAGCCAAAGCCGAAGCCGCTTCCACCGCCTCAGCGGCCAAGTGAGCCTGCTTGAAAAAGGCCGTCTGAAAAAACCAAACGGGTTTTTCAGACGGCCTTTCGTTTGCCCTTATCCGTCAGCGCGAATGAACCATATCGGCGGGGACGACCAGTTCGTCAAACTCTTCGCCGGTCAGCAAGCCCAACTCGACGGCGGTTTCGCGCAGCGATTTGTCGTTTTTATAGGCGGTTTTAGCGACTTTGGCGGCGTTTTCGTAGCCGATTTTACGGTTTAACGCAGTAACGAGCATCAGGGAATGGTGCAGGAAATAGTCGATTTTTTCCGGTACGGGTTCGATGCCGGCGGCGCAGTTTTCATTGAAGCTGTTGCACGCATCGCCCAACAGGCGGATGGATTGCAATAGGTTGTAGGCGATAACGGGCATATAGACGTTCAGCTCGAAATTGCCCGACGCGCCCGCCATGCCGATGGTAACGTCGTTGCCGAACACTTGGCAGCACACCATGGTCATCGCCTCGCATTGGGTCGGATTGACTTTGCCCGGCATGATGGACGAACCCGGCTCGTTTTCGGGAATTTTGATTTCGCCCAAACCGCAGCGCGGGCCGCTTGCCAGCCAGCGGATGTCATTGGCGATTTTGTTCAGGCTTGCCGCCAGCGTTTTCAATGTGCCCGAAGCGGCAACGGCGGCATCGCGTCCGCCCAAGGCTTCAAATTTGTTTGGCGCGCTGACAAACGGCAGGCCGGACAATTCGGCGAGTTTGGCGGCGGCTTTTTCGGCGTATTCGGGATGGCTGTTCAAACCCGTGCCAACTGCTGTGCCGCCCAAAGCGAGTTCATACAAGTCTTTAAGCGCATCGTTCAGACGACCTAAGCCGTGGTCGAGCTGGGAAACGTAGCCGGAAAATTCTTGTCCCAAAGTCAGCGGCGTCGCGTCCTGCAAGTGGGTACGGCCGATTTTGACGATGGGGGCGAAGGCTTGGGCTTTTTTGTCCAAGGTGTCGCGCAGGGCTTTTACCGCCGGAATAAGGTGGCGGTTGATTTCAATCGCGGCAGCGACGTGGATGGCGGTCGGGAACGCGTCGTTGGTCGATTGCGCGTGGTTCACATGGTCGTTGGGATGGACGGGCTGATACGCCGCCAAACCCGTACCGGCGATTTCGTTGGCGCGATTTGCCAACACTTCGTTCATGTTCATATTGGACTGCGTGCCGGAGCCAGTCTGCCAAACCACTAAAGGAAACTGCCCGTCGAGCTTGCCGTTCAACACGTCATCCGCCGCCTGCGTAATCAAATCCGCCTGCTCAGGCTTAATCCTGCCGAGGGAAACATTGGTGGCGGCGGCGGCTTTTTTCACCAGCGCCAAAGCATAAATCAGCGGCTGCGGCAGGGTTTCGCCGCCGATTTTGAAATTGTTGCGGCTGCGCTGGGTCTGCGCGCCCCAATAGGCTTCGGACGGGACTTCGACATTGCCCATGGTGTCGTGTTCGGTACGGGTGCTCATCACTCTTCTCCTTAAAATCGAAACGGAAAAATAGACAACGATATTGCTGTCTTCTTAATAAATAATTATAGCTATCATTTGCGCGATTTTGCAATTCCGATATAGGCAGGCAAACCACACTGATGCCGTGCCGCGCCGGACAATTCGATCCGCCTGACAGTTTATTAGTAATTTCACCGCAAACATGTTTTAATGCGCCCTCATCCAACGCACAAGGAGAAAACCGTGTCCCGCGCCCCCATCATCCACTCCCTGCTCGACACCGACCTTTACAAATTCACCATGCTGCAAGTCGTGCTGCACCAATTTCCGCAGGCGCACGGCGTATACGAATTCCGCTGCCGCAACAATGCGGACACCGTTTACCCGCTGGCGGAAATCAAAAGCGATTTGGAGGCCGAACTCGACGCGCTGTGCACCCTGAAATTCACGCAGGACGAATTGGACTACCTGCGCGGCCTGCGGTTCATCAAAAGCGATTTTGTCGATTATCTCGAACTGTTCCAGCTCAAACGCCGCTTCGTAACGGTCACGGCCGACGAGGCCGGCCGACTGCACATCCGTGTCGAAGGACCGATGATACAGGCCATGTTCTTTGAAATTTACATCTTGGCCATCGTCAACGAACTCTACTTCCGCCGTTTGGAAACGCCCGAAGTGCTGGCCGAAGGCGAACGCCGCCTGCAAGAAAAGGCGGCCCGCCTGAAAACCTTTGCCGACAGCCAAGATCCCGCAGACCCGCCGTTTCTCATTTCCGACTTCGGCACCCGCCGCCGCTACAACCTTAAGTGGCAGGAACACGTCATCCGCACCTTCCACCAGGCCGCACCCGAAATCTTTCGCGGCACCAGCAATGTTTATCTGGCCAAAAAACTCGGCCTGACCCCCATCGGCACGATGGCGCACGAATTTTTGCAGGCCTTCCAGGCCTTAGACGTGCGCCTGCGCAATTTTCAGACGGCCGCACTCGAAGCCTGGGTACACGAATATCGCGGCGACTTGGGCATCGCGCTGACAGACGTGGTCGGCATGGACGCCTTCCTGCGCGATTTCGACCTCTACTTCGCCAAACTCTTCGACGGCCTGCGCCATGACAGCGGCGACCCCTACGAATGGGGCGACAAAGCCTATGCTCATTACAAAAAACTCAAAATCGACAGCCGCACCAAAATGCTCACCTTTTCAGACGGCCTTGACATCGAACGTTCATGGGCGTTGCACCAATATTTCAAAGACCGCTTCAAAACCAGCTTCGGCATCGGCACCAACCTCACCAACGACCTCGGCCACACGCCGCTGAACATTGTCTTGAAACTGGTGGAATGCAACGGCCAGTCCGTCGCCAAGCTGTCCGACAGCCCGGGCAAAACCATGACCGACAACGACACCTTCCTCGCCTACCTGCGCCAAACCTTCCAAATACCCGAACCGAAATAAACGGCAGGCCGTCTGAAACCCATGTTTCAGACGGCCTTTTATGGTCTGCAACATCATGAAAACCTATAAAATTAGCCCGAACTACCTTCGTTTCTTTCTCGATATTTCAACCATTTACGAAGCATACGGCTACGAAGGCTGCGACTGTGAATACACCGAATTGTGCAGCCTGAACTTTGCCAACCGCAACAGCGTTCGCCGCTGGGTAAACAAATACCTCCGCCCCCTGTTTCAAGAATACTCCCCCGCCCGCCAACTCCGTATCAAAGAAAGCTTCCGTTACGGCCTGAACTTCTGGTCAGACGAAACATTGCGCCGTTGCGCAGACGACTGGCTGGACGGCACAAACGCAACCTCCGTACGCCAACGCTGCCAGGAAATCTGGAACGACCTGTTCGACGGCGAATACAGCGGCATTGACGATGCTGCCGCATACGAAACCATAGAAACCGAATCAAACGACCCCTTCAACAACTGGAACGGCAAAAAGCCCGTCGGCTGACCTGCCTGTCCAAACAGCAAACCCGACATGAAAGGACATTCAATGGACATCGAAAAAACCAACCGCGCCATACCGCACCCGCTGCTTAAAACCGTCGTAATAGCGACCGTACTCGCCCTCACTGCCTGCGGCACGCACAACCCGCCGCAACGACAGCTACCCGGCTCGGCAAGAACAAAAGAGCGAATAATGCCGCAGGCTGCCGCCGCCAATAAAATGATGGTCATGCGCCATGCCGAATATGCATCTGACACAGGCCTGCTCAAACAAGAAGCCCTGAACATACTGCCCACCGATACCGAACGCTACCAAAAACAGCCCGACCAGCCCGTCAAAGCCGTTGCCCAAGAACCCGTTTCCACCTTCAGCATCGACGTCGATACCGGCAGCTATGCAAACGTGCGCCGCTTTTTAAACAACGGCAGACTGCCGCCCGAAGACGCGGTCAGGATAGAGGAAATCGTCAACTACTTCCCCTACAACTACCCGTTGCCGACCGGCGCGCACCCCTTCGCCGTCCACACCCAAACCGTCGATTCGCCGTGGCAGCCCGAGGCCAAACTCATCAAAATCGGCATACAGGCGCAAGACTTGGCGAAAAAGGAACTGCCGCCGGCCAACCTGGTCTTCTTAATAGACATATCCGGCAGCATGAACAGCCCCGAAAAACTGCCCCTGGTGAAAAAAACCCTGCGCATCCTAACCGAACAGTTGCGCCCCCAAGACAAAGTTACCCTGATTACCTACGCATCAGGCGAGGAACTCGTCCTGCCGCCGACTTCGGGCCGCAATAAAGACGAAATCCTGCGCGCCATCAACAAACTGCAGGCGGGCGGCGCGACAGCGGGCGAATCCGCACTGAAAATGGCTTATGAACAGGCGCAAAAAGCCTATGTTAAAAACGGCATCAACCGCATTCTGCTGGCTACCGACGGCGACTTCAACGTCGGCGTGGCCGATACCGAAGCCCTGAAATCCATGGTGGCGGAAAAACGCAAAAGCGGCATCTCGCTCACCACGCTGGGTTTCGGCACGGGCAATTACAACGAAGACATGATGGAGCAAATCGCCGATGCGGGTGACGGCAATTACAGCTACATCGACAACGAAAAAGAAGCCAAAAAAGTCCTTCAGCTCCAGCTGACCTCCACCCTCGCCACCGTGGCGCAGGACGTGAAAATCCAAGTCGAATTCAACCCCGCCACGGTTAAGGAATACCGCCTGGTCGGCTACACCAACCGCACCCTGCGCAACGAAGACTTCAACAACGACAAAGTGGATGCGGGCGACATCGGCTCCGGCCACAGCGTAACCGCCATCTACGAAATCATCCCGCAGGGCAAACAAGGCTGGCTGAACGAATCGCGCTACCAAAAAGCCCCGGCGGTATCGGGCGGCAAAAACGAATACGCCTTTGTCAAAGTACGCTACAAACTGCCCGGCCAAAGCACCAGCAAACTCATCGAGCAGGCCGTTCCCGCCGTCAGCATCCCGCTGGCCCAGGCTGATGAAGACACCCGCCTCGCGCTGGCTGCCGCGTCTTACGCCCAAGCCCTGCGCGGCGGCGAATACAACGGCAAGCTGGATTGGGACGCCATCGAACAAATGGCCAAACAGACCAAAGGCAAAGACCCCTTCGGCCTTCAGGAAGAATTTGTCGAATTGGTGAAAATTGCCAAAAGCCTGAGCAGCAAACGGGTGCAGGAACAATAAGGAAGAAGCCGGAGTCCTGACAAAGAGGCCGTCTGAAAATGCAAAACTGCATTTTCAGACGGCCTCTTTATGCCTTGTATAACGATTTTAAGGCTGTTTCGCCAAAACAGGCATCGTATTCTGCGTTGCCGACAAAGCCTGCTTTCTCTGTTCTTCGGCTTTCTCCTTCTCGCCTGTTTCATCAAACACTTTGGCCAAAGCCAGCCGTGCCTGAACGCTGTCGCGTGCGGAAATGCCCGCTTCCAGATACCCGCGTGCTTTGCCCCACAATTGCTTGCTATAGGCCAACTGGCCGAGATACACGAGCAGGTCGGCATCCTGCGGGCTGTTTTGCAGCCAGCCTTCGGCGGCATCAATGGCTTTACGCTGTTCTTTGTCGTCCAAATAAGCCACGCTTTGGGCAAAAGGCGGCAACAGTTCTGCCTGACGGTTTTGCGGATAATGCTTTTCCACCCACGAGGCGGCTGATGCATAAAGGCCGAGCTTTTCGTATTTTTCCGCTATCGCCGCACAAAGCGCGCCGGATTTTTGTTCCTCTGGAATACGCTTCAATGCGGCTTTCAGGCTGTCGGCATCCGTGGCCGACGCCAGCAGGCGGCGGTAGGCCCAATCGTGGTATTCGCCCGCTTCATGCGGATTGACGGCTTTTTGTTTTTGCAATTCGTCGGTTTTGTCCAACACTTCGACCGCATCGCCGTGATCGAAGGCATAACGCAGTTGCAGCCGCAGCAGGCGGGTTAGACGAGGATTGATTTTAGCTGCGGCGGCCAGGTTGTTGGAAGCTTCGGGGTAGTCGCGGCGGTTCAACGCGCCTTCGGCAAGCAGCAGGTAACGCGAAAGCTGGTTGGCCTGCGGCAGGGCGGAAATTTCGTCCAGGTAGCGGGCGCGCAAGGCTTCGTCGTTCATGTGGTCGGCGGCATGGGCGGCAATCATCAACGCCAAAGCGCGGCTCTCGCCGGCCTCTTTGTTTTTCAGCACTTTGGCCGCTTCCTGCTCGGCTTTTTGGTATTTGCCTTCGAAATAAGCCAAACCGGCGGCGTTCAGGTTGCTGCCGGCCTTGCGGCTTTTACGCGCGCTGCCGAAACGGCTCAACCGGGCGGGAATATTAAACAATCCGCCCATCAGTTGAACCACGATATACAGCAGGACGACGAATAAAATCAGTGCCGGCACAAACAGCATCAAGTCCAGCCGCGCCAGCGTGTTGCCGACGACGAAATACACGTTGCCGTTGAACAGTGTGGATGCGATCGACAAACCGACGGCGACGGCAAACAGGATGATAATCCACAACAGGCTTTTCATGCCGCACCGCCTTTCGCTTTGCCCGGTTCGGAAGCTTTATTTCCTGCAGGTTTGGCCGGCTTGGCGGCTTCGTTTGCTTTGGGTTCGGCGGGCTTCGCGGATTTAGCCGCTTCGGCGGGTTTCGCCGGCTCGGAAGCCGAATGCTCGGCAGGCTTGGCGGCTTTGTCAGCCTTGTTTTCGCCGTCCTGCCCTTTGGCTTCGGATGCCGCTTTTTCAGCAGGCGCGGAGGCCGCCTGTGCCGCAGGGGCGTTATCGGAAGCGGCTTTTTCGGCCGGCACGGAAGCCGGAACTTCGGCAGGAGCCACGGATTTCAGATCGGGCAGCTGAATGCTTTGCGTACCGCGCACGGTATCCTGATAGTTGCGTACGGCGGCCAGGCTGGCTTTCAGGGATTCGTTCGATACCGTCCTCATATCGAGCGATTTCAGTTCGGCCAACTCTTTCAGCCATGCCTGAGTGGCGGGGGACTGGTTGTCGAAATATTGTTTCACCGTTGCTTCGGCGTTGTTCAAATCGCTCAGGAACACTTCGCCGTTGTGCTGCATCAGGGCGATACGTGCGTCCAACAGGCGCAGGCGGAGGTTTTCGCGCACGAAGTAGGCTTGTTCGGGAGCCAGCAGCATGGCGTCGCCGTTGTTCAGCTTGCGCACTTCAACCAAATTGCCCAGCCCGTGCAGGGTTTTGTTCCATGTGCGCTGCCACCAGGAGGCATTCGGGTCTTCCTGCGGGGCGGCTTCGGCCTGTCCGGGCTGCAGGGTACTTTCCAACACCAGCGGCATGCCGGCAACGGCTGTTTCCAGACGGTCCAGACGCAGGGCCGTGCCGGAGATGTCCAGATACGGCTGGTTTTTCAAGGCCGCCAAATCGCTGCTGACGGCCTGTTTGATCGGCAGCAGGTCGGCCTGTTCGAAGCGGCTCAAACGGCTTTCGATATTTTCGAGCACGGTAACGGCCACCGGCACGTTGCCCGACAGCAAGAGCTGTTGGGCGGCCATGTTCAGTGTGGCTTCGGTTTCATCCACCAGCCAGTCGGCGCGGTTGCGCAACAGTTCCTGATAGGCGCGGTTGGCTGCTTCGATTTGTTCTTTATTGGCTCTTTGTCCGTCGGCAATCTGCTGCAACGCGGCGGCAAGCTCGCTTTGCCTGCGGCTGTTTTCTTTCAGGATTTGGGCGTTTTCGCTTTCGCCCACCGCAGCCTGGTCGATTTTTTGGTTGAAGGCTGTTTCCTGGTTTTTCAATACGTTCTGCCCTTGGACGAACAGGAAGCCGCCTGTACCCAAGGCCAACAGCGACAATACCAGCGCGCCGACAGCCAAACCTTTGCCGCCGGATTCGCGGATGATGACCGGCGCGGGAGCCTGTGGGGGCTCGGGCGTTTTTTCCGCTTCTGCACGCGGAGGGGGTGTTTTGCCGCCGGATGGGCTTTCAGACGGCCTGTCTTTCTGAAGGCCGTCTGAAACGGTGTTTTTCGGGTTTTCCATGTTTTCGCCGCCGTTGTTTACGGCCTGTTCGGTTTCTTGTCCGCTCATCGGTTTTGCTCCGCGTAACGATTTAAAGTGTCAATGTCCAGCGCGGGAATCAGTTCTACCCGTGTCGCACCGGCGGCACGGAGTGCCTCGGCCACGCGCTGATGGTGGGTGAAGTATAGCAAGGATTGCAGCTTTTGCGTGAACGGCGGCGGTGCGGCGGCAAACAGCAGGCGCACGGATTCGGCCGAGGTAATCCACGCCGCATCGGGCGGTGCGGCGGCAAACTGCGTCCAATCGGGTTCGAGAGGCCGTCTGAAATACACTTCGGCGGTTTGGACGTTGAAGCCGCGCAAGGTAAGCTGATGTGCGAGAAATTCGCGTCCGCCGTGGCCTCTGACAATCAATACGGCCACACCCTGCGGCAGGGTTTGCCACAACGGCAGCCGCAAAACGGCTTCGCTGTCGTTGCCGTCGTCGGGGAAACAGACCGGGGTGCGGCTGTACGCCTGCAATGCGCGCGCGCTGCTGCCGCCGACGGCTATCTGCGGCGGGCTGCAGTCTGAAAATTCGAGGTGCGGCGCAGCCACGGCCACGGCCGAAGGGCTGACCCAAAACACGGCGGAGGCCGTCTGAAACTGCCCGGGCAGGCGGGCGAGTGCATCCGCGTCGGCTTCGATGGCAAACGGGCTGAATATGCTGCCCTGCCAGCCTGCGGCGGTACAGGTTTGCCGGTCGGCGGCGGCTTGGGCGGCGGGTCGGATTATCAGGAGGGTAGGCATGGTCGGACGGATAAAATGGGATTGGGTTGGCGGGAACGGATACAAGGTTTTCAGACGGCCTTCGTTTGGCTCTTGCCGCCTGCCGAAAACTGATACGGTTGCCATGTTTTACAAGGGCGGCAGTCTGTTTGCGCTCTGTTTATATATTGCTTTTTGTTTCTGCGATACGGGCTGGAATTTTCTGCTTTCCGTTATTTACATATGCCGACCGGCATTTGATATTTTCAAACGGCCTCCGAGGTTTAGAGGCCGTCTGAAAACGGCGGCAGGGCAAACTTTTATTGCTGTTCCGCCAAAACGGCCGCTATCAGTTCTTCCGCACCGTCGTCGGCCAGGCGTTTGGCCACGGCTCGGCCGAGTGCGTCGGCATAGGCGGCCGGGGCTTGGGCGGAGGCTTCGATGATGACGGAGCCGTCGGGATGGCCGACCAGTCCGTTGAGGGTCAGAAGGCCGTCTTCCATCACGCAATAAGCCGCCAGCGGTACTTGGCAGCTCCCGCCCAGCGCGCGTGCAAGGGCGCGTTCGGCGGTAACGCAGGCGGCGGTTTCTTCATGGTTCAGCGGACGCAGGATGTCGGTAAGGTCGGTGCGTCGGGCGGCGATTTCGATGCCCAATGCGCCCTGCCCTGCCGCGGGCAGGCTGTCGGCCGGCGAGAGGATTTCGCGGATGCGGCCGTCCAAGCCCAGGCGTTGCAGGCCGGCGGCGGCAAGGATGACGGCATCGTAATCGCCGTTGTCGAGCTTGGACAGGCGGGTTTGGACGTTGCCGCGCAGGGGGTTGATGGTCAGGTGCGGGAACTTCGCCCGCAGTTGTGCTTCGCGGCGCAGGCTGGATGTGCCGACGATTGCGCCTTCGGGCATTTCTTCCAAACGCGCATATTGATTGGATACGAATGCGTCAAACGGGCTGGCGCGTTCGCCGATTGCCGCCAGTGCGAACCCTTCCGGCAGTTCCATCGGCACGTCTTTGATGGAATGGACGGCCAAATCGGCACAGCCGTCTTGCAGTGCCTGTTCGAGTTCTTTGATAAACAGGCCTTTGCCGCCGATTTTCGACAATGTGCGGTCGAGGATTTGGTCGCCGCGCGTCGTCATGCCCAGAATTTCCACTTCGCAGTCGGGATACAGGGCTTTCAGACGGCCTTTGATGTGTTCTGCCTGCCACATCGCCAGCATGCTTTCCCTGCTGGCGATAACCAGTTTTTTCGGTGTGTTCATCGGTTTTCCTTAAATGGGATGTGCGGGCCGTCTGAAAACAAACGGACTTTTCAGACGGCCGAGAGGGGATGTTTCAGGCGGTTTCGACGTACAGCGAGATTTTCGGCGTGTACAGCATGTCGAGGGTGGGCTGATTGATCAAATCGGACAGGGTGAATTTGTCGAGGTGCGCGAGAAACGCCCGTCCGGCATCGTTTAATATATTGCTGAGCCGGCAGCAGGAAGTCAGCAGGCAGTGGTTATCCGCGCCCATGCATTCCACCAGTTTCATCGGTTCTATGTGGCGCACCACGTCGCCGATAACGATGCCTTCCGCCGAACGGCTCAAGCGCAGGCCGCCGCCCTTGCCGCGCACGCTGTCTAAAAAACCGCCTTTTACCAAGGCGGTGGCCACTTTCATCAGGTGGCTTCTGGAAATGCCGTAAACTTCGGCGATGGTCGCGATATTGACCAGTTCTTCGCTGTTGGCGGCCGCATAGGCCAAAACGCGTAGGGCGTAGTCGGTTTGTTGAGTTAGGTACATATTGCAAGCGTGGTGTTAAAGTTTCATAATATCTGCAACATTATACACAAACGACACGCCACCACTAAGACAAAAAACCATGAAACGACACCCCATACTGGTCCCCCTGTCGCATGAGCATCATCACACACTCGCCCTATGCGCCCGCATCCTGCGCCATCCCGAACTCAACCATTCGGCCGACATCAACGAACACTACGTCGGCCTGATGCCCCATTTCGAACACGAAGAAACCATGTTCGCCCCGTTGTGGCACGACTTGAACCGCGACGACCTGCGCGCCCGTTTTGAAAACGAACACGCCGTGCTGCGCGCCATGCACGCCGCGCCGGAATACGACAATCCGTTATGGAACGTCGAGTTCGCCACCCTGCTGCGCGACCATGCCCGCTTTGAAGAACGCGAGCTGTTCCCCGCCATCGAAAAACTACTGCCGCCCTCCGGCTGAGTGCGGAAAATCTCTGAGAAACCGTTTCGGAGGTTTTCAGACGGTCTCAACACTTCCCGTACGGCCTTTACACATTTATTTTAAAACGGCAGATAGGCCGTCTGAAAAAGCGCATTTGTTTTTTCAGACGGCCTGTTTGTTCGGACACACAAGCCGGTTGCGGCCGGCATGTCGCACGAAATCTCTGCTTATTTTGCCTGCCGCCGCTGTGCCATGTTTTTTCCGATTGCGGCCAGTTTGTCGGCCGGAATGCTTTCCTTGCCCAATTCGAACAAGCCTTCTTCCAAAGCCAGATGCACGGCATAGCCGTCCGTAAAGCGTTTGAACGCGGCCGCATCCGGCCGGTAGTGTTCATCGGCGGCAATCTTTTCAAATTCCGCCGCCACCGCCGCCCAATTGTCGTGCAGCAATCCGTGCTGGCGCAGCAGTTCGTCCACATCGGCCTTTGCCTGCGGCGCGTATTGCAGCAGCAGCGGGAAATAGTCTTCCTCTTCGTCCTGATGGTGCAGCGGCGCGGCGACGTTGAAATATTGGCCGATCTGCCGCACGGCCTGCAACACGATGTCGTTGCGGCCGTGTTCGGCGATATAGCCGTCCAACATGCCGACCTGTTCGCAAAAACGGCGTACTTTGCCGTGGCAGGCGTACAGCATTTCTATCGGTTCGGCAAAGGTAACGCTACGCGTATCAAATAAATTCATTGCAGCCTCGTTTCGGAAGGCCGTCTGAAAAGTTATCAATCGGTTTCAGACGGCCTGCATGGTTTGTGTAAATCGGGCAGTATAGTGCCAAGCCTGCGGTGCAACAAGGCGCAAACGGAAAAACGGCCTGCACGAGGCAGGCCGTCTGAAAAAATACTAATTATTTCAAGGTTACATTGCCGTGCATCTGGGAAGAGTGCGCCGGGAACGAGCAGTAAAACTCGTATTTGCCGCCGTCGGCAAATTTGCTGGTATCGATGGTTACGCTGGTTTCTTCGCCTCCGCCGATCAATGCGGTATGCGCTACCACGCGGGCATCACCTGCTTTCACGTAATCGGCATCCACGCCTGCGGACGCACCGTCGGCTAATACGCCTTTGGTGTCTTCGGCTTTGGAAATCACGATGTTGTGACCCATTGCGCTTTTCGGCATTTTGCCGGTGTGTTTCAAGGTTACTTTGAATTCTTTACAGTTAGTTTTGTCGATAACCAACTCTTTGGTGTTGAAGTTCATTGCGTCGTCGGATTCCACCACGGCTTCGCAAGCGTTGGCGGCAGGTGCTTTATCGGTTGCCGCAGCGGCAGACGCTTCCGTGGTTGCGGGGGCGGCCTCGGAGGCAGGGGCAGGTGCTTCGGCAGAAGCGGCGGCGGGGGTTGCGGACGCCGCGGGCTCGGCCGGTTTGTTTTGTTCGCCGCATGCGCTCAATGCCAAGGCTGCGGCGGAAATCAATGCCAGATATATTTTCATTTTTATCTCCTAAAGTGTTGTGGATGTCGGAAAGACAAAACACATTCATTGCGAAGCGGCTGTTTTACCCCTCGCCCGAATATGCGTTACCTATGAAAATTTACCATAAAACCAACATAAAAGATAATTATTTTTGCCTCTTCTTAACCAAATTTTTCAAGGCGGCGGCCAGCTTTGGATGGTGTTGCAGCCTTTCCGCACTTTGACGGAAACTTTCCAAAGCGGCGGGACTGAGCTCCAATTTGTTGATTTTTTGGGGAGGCGGTGTTTTCGGCACGGTTTTGACCTTGATGTCGCGGATCAGGTCGGTATGCCTTTGCAAGCGCGGCAGCAGGCTGGGCGCAAGCATTTTGGCGCGGGACGCGGCCATGCCGTTGGCCGCCAACAACACCAGGCAGCCGTCGCTGATGCAGGCCGTCTGAATATACGGGTGCAGGTTGGCCGGCAATTCTTGTTTGACCAGGCGGTCTATCTGCTGCCAGGCTTGCGCGCTTTGCAACAGAAATTTCAGTTGTGCCGAAGCATCGGGATGGTCGCCCCGCCCGCTGCGTTTCCCTATTTTTTCCAAATCCATTTTTTCAGACGGCCTTTCGTATGTATTTATCCTGCCCTGTCTTTCAACTCTGCACCCAGTTTCCGTAAACGCTGCAATACTTCGTCCCATGCTTTGTCCAAATCGCGGCACGCCCCGCCTTCGGCCTTGATGCCGAACTCGATATGCGGTTTGACCGCTGTTCCGTCCGCATTCTGCCAGCCGACGCTGGGCAGGCTGTAAGAGCGCACGCCCGGGTAGGTGTGTTCGACGTATTCCATAATCGGCGCGACGCGCGATTCGGGTTGTCCGAACACATACACGCTGCGGCTGCCGCGTTCGGTTTGGTTGAAGCGGTCGGCGTAATAAGTATCCAAAACCCACTCCGCCATCGGGTGCGCCATCACGGGGAAGCCTGGGAAGAAATAATGTTCGCGGATGGAAAATCCGGCGATGTTGTTGAACGGGTTGGGCACAAGTTTTGCGCCTGCGGGAAAATCCGCCATTTTCAGACGCTGGGCGTGTTCGGGAGCGTCAAGCAGTTCGCCGCGTTTCAGGGTAACGGCTTCGATGAACTTGGCGGCTTCGGGATGACGGACGACGGGCAAATCCAAAGCGGCGGCGGCAGCTTGGCGGGTGTGATCGTCGGGCGTGGAGCCGATGCCGCCGGTAACGAAAGTCGGCAGGCCGTCTGAAAAGCTGCGGCGCAGTTGTTTGACCAACAAATCAGGTTCGTCGGGCAGATATTGCACCTGATTGAGCTTCAGTCCGCGCGATTCCAGCAGGGATTTGAAAAAGGCGAAATGCTTGTCTTGGCGGCTGCCGTGCAGGATTTCGTCGCCGATGATGATGAGGTTGAAAGCGTTCATGGATAGGTTTCTCTTGGAGGCCGTCTGAAATCTTCAGACGGCCTCACGGCTGACAATATGCTCTATTTATAAGATAATAGAACCCGTTTTTCAAGTCTGAAGGAAGAATTCTCCATGAGCCACAACCACACCATCCTGCAACACCTACCCATCGGTCAAAAAGTCGGCATCGCCTTCTCAGGCGGCCTCGATACCTCTGCCGCGCTGTTGTGGATGAAACTCAAAGGCGCGCTGCCTTATGCCTACACCGCCAACCTCGGTCAGCCCGACGAAGACGACTACAACGCCATTCCCAAAAAAGCGATGGAATACGGTGCGGAAAACGCCCGCCTGATTGATTGCCGCGCGCAGTTGGCACATGAGGGCATCGCCGCCATCCAATGCGGCGCGTTCCACGTTTCCACCGGCGGCATCGCCTATTTCAACACCACGCCTTTAGGCCGCGCCGTTACCGGCACCATGCTCGTTTCCGCCATGAAAGAAGACGACGTCAATATTTGGGGCGACGGCAGCACCTACAAAGGCAACGACATCGAGCGTTTCTACCGTTACGGCCTCTTGACCAATCCCGCGCTGAAAATCTACAAACCTTGGCTCGACCAACAATTTATCGACGAACTCGGCGGCCGCCACGAAATGAGCGAATTTCTGATTGCCAACGGCTTCAACTACAAAATGTCGGTGGAGAAAGCCTATTCCACCGATTCCAATATGCTCGGCGCAACGCATGAAGCCAAAGATTTGGAGTTCCTCAACAGCGGCATCAAAATCGTCAAACCCATCATGGGCGTTGCCTTCTGGGACGAAAATGTCGAAGTCAAACCCGAAGAAGTCAGCGTGCACTTTGAAGAAGGCGTGCCCGTTGCACTAAACGGCAAAGAATACGCCGACCCCGTAGAACTCTTCCTCGAAGCCAACCGCATCGGCGGCCGCCACGGCTTGGGCATGAGCGACCAAATCGAAAACCGCATCATCGAAGCCAAATCGCGCGGCATCTACGAAGCCCCGGGCATGGCATTGTTCCACATCGCCTACGAACGCTTGGTAACCGGTATCCACAACGAAGACACCATCGAACAATACCGCATCAACGGCCTGCGCCTCGGCCGTTTGCTCTACCAAGGCCGCTGGTTCGACAGCCAAGCACTCATGTTGCGCGAAACCGCCCAACGCTGGGTCGCCAAAGCCATCACCGGCGAAGTCACCCTCGAATTGCGCCGCGGCAGCGACTACTCGATTCTGAACACCGAATCGCCCAACCTGACCTACCAACCCGAACGTCTGAGCATGGAAAAAGTCGAAGACGCCGCGTTCACCCCGCTCGACCGCATCGGTCAGTTGACTATGCGCAATCTCGACATCACCGACACCCGCGCCAAACTGGGTATCTACTCTCACAGCGGCTTGTTGTCGCTGGGCGAAGGCTCGGTATTGCCGCAGTTGGGTAATGGCAATAAGGAATAATGCTGCAAACCATAGCTCGAACCAAGCCGGAATTTCGTTTTTCATTCCGGCTTGAATATCATCCGCTTATTTTGATGGCGGATGAACAAAACCAGAGCAAAATAACTTCTTATTCAATCAAGAGGCTTAAATAATGAAAAACTACCACGCGCCCGACGAGAAGGGCTTTTTCGGCGAACACGGCGGGCTTTATGTCTCCGAAACCCTAATTCCCGCCTTGCAAGAACTGGCGGATGCCTATAAAGCAGCGAGAAACGACCCGTCGTTTTGGGAAGAGTTCCACCGCGATTTGAAACACTACGTCGGCCGCCCCAGTCCCGTTTACCATGCCGCGCGATTGTCCGAGCATTTGGGCGGCGCGCAAATCTGGTTGAAGCGTGAAGACTTGAACCACACCGGCGCGCACAAGGTCAACAACACTATCGGTCAGGCACTGCTTGCCCGCCGTATGGGCAAAAAACGTGTTATCGCCGAAACCGGCGCGGGTCAGCACGGCGTGGCTTCCGCCACCGTCGCCGCCCGCTTCGGCATGACTTGCGACGTGTACATGGGCTCGGACGACATCCAGCGTCAAATGCCCAACGTGTTCCGCATGAAATTGTTGGGCGCAAACGTAGTCAGCGTCGATAGCGGCAGCCGCACGCTGAAAGACGCGATGAACGAAGCCATGCGCGAATGGGTCGCCCGCGTGGACGACACGTTCTACATCATCGGCACCGCCGCCGGCCCCGCGCCGTATCCCGAAATGGTGCGCGATTTCCAATGCATCATCGGCAACGAAGCCAAAGCGCAGATGCAGGAAGCCATCGGCAGACAGCCTGACGTCGCAGTTGCCTGCGTCGGCGGCGGCTCCAACGCCATCGGACTGTTCCACCCGTATATCGGCGAAGAAAACGTGCGCCTTATCGGCGTTGAAGCCGGCGGTTTGGGTGTGGACACGCCCGACCACGCCGCGCCGATTACCAGCAAAGCCCCCATCGGCGTACTGCACGGCTTCCGCAGCTATCTGATGCAGGACGAAAACGGTCAAGTCTTGGGGACGCACTCCGTGTCCGCAGGCTTGGACTACCCCGGCATCGGCCCGGAGCATAGCCATCTGGCAGACATCGGCCGTGTGGAATACCATGCGGCGAATGACGATGCCGCGCTGGAAGCGTTTGATTTATTGTGCCGCTTCGAAGGCATCATCCCCGCGCTCGAATCCAGCCACGCCCTCGCATGGGCAGTCGCCAACGCGCCGAAAATGGGCAAAGACCAAGTGATTCTGGTCAACCTGTCTGGCCGCGGCGATAAAGACATCAATACCGTGGCGAAGCTCAAAGGGATTGAGTTGTAAAATTTCAGGTAGCCTTTGGGCTACCTGAAATTTTACCTGCATCATCATGCCGGATATTCACCGCCTCCCCACTCCTCTACTCAAAGCTTGGGACAAAGTGCAAGCCGAACGCGAGCGCGAAAAATTCCGCGATAGCGTAAAACGCCAATGGCTGGAAAAATTATTTAAAGCCGAACTCAAAACGCGCGGCTTTCAGACGGCCTCCGGTGGTTTTATTTATTGGGTTAAAGACGGCTACATTTTCAGCGTTGTCCAGGCTTATTTGGTGGCCGTGTTTGATGGCAAACCTATCAGTGAGCGTGTATCCATCCGCATAGAAGCCAAACCGGATTGTCTGGATTCGTTGTTTTTCAAACTGTTTGGCGAAGAAGAGATGATGAAAAGCTTCAGCAGCCGGCTCAATGGTGAACCGTCGCTGGGTTTAACAGGGATACAAGACGAGTGGCGCATACAAGAACCCGACTTCACCCACTTTACACTTGAGCAAATGCTGGATTGGGTGCAGCAGCCTGCCGGGCAAATAGAAGCCGACATTGTCCGCTTTACACAGCAAGTGCCCGACTTAGAGGGAGACCTTTACAAAATCCCCCCAAAATCCCC
>NZ_KV790762.1:0-2355 GCF_001807735.1 Neisseria sp. HMSC31F04
ACTGGAGAGAGAGGCTCTTTTTCAGTCGGGTTTCGGATAGTAGCCGATGCCGATGGCGTTCTACTGATAGCCTGTGTGATCGTCTTCGACTGCGCTGCCGCCAAAGGCAAATTCATAGCGGATAGGCAGGGAAAGGATGGGGTCGGGTTCGCTCAAAGACCATCCTGCCGCCTCCCGCACCCAGTAACGTTCCCCGGTAAGCGCCAGGCTTTTTTGGTAATCGCCGATGCTTACGGATACGGTAAATTGCCGAGAGGGAACATCGTCGGGTGCATAGGCTGTGGCATTGACAACCAAGTCGGTTTTGGGCTTGTAAAGGCTGAAGTCGCTTTCAAACTGAGTCGAGGTTTGCGAAGGATCGCCGTAATAGGTATCGGCAAACGTAAGCGGCGTTTGCTTACGGGCAAAAGCAAGCTCCGTTTTTCCTGTTTCCGGGTCAATTTCAAACTCGTAGCTGACTTTGGCAACGACTACATCATAAGCCCGATCTGTTTGGTCGATGTTTTTAAACTGCTGCGTATGAAAGCAGGTAAAGTTCTGCAACTCAAACATGGCGTATCTTCTCTAGTTGATATCGACTTTTTTGCCGTCGATGTCCACTTCCTTCGTACCGACGATCTTGATCGTTTTGCTGACGATGCTGATTTTGTTTTTATCAATCAAAATCATGGAACTACCGACTTGTATGGTAATTTTAGTACCTGCAGACAAGGTAATGTTGTTGCCGGCATTGAGTCCAATGTTAACTAGGGCATTAAGTCCCATAATCCCACCAACATTGTGCATTTCTGCTCCACCAACGTTGGTCATCCAGCCTGCGCCGACGTTCAACATATAGCCTGCACCGATGTTGGTCATCTGTCCGATGCCGACATTGTTCATGCCATTCAGACTGACGGTTTCCTGTCTGTTGCCGCCGATACTGCTGACTTCGTTGGCTACAACGGTCTTGTTGCGGTTGGCACCGACGGTCAGCGCTTGGTTTTTGCCGACAGCAACGTTCTGATCTTGTCCGACAGTCAACGCTTGGCTCTGACCTATGCCTACTTTTTCGTTCAAACCAACAGAACGGCTGCGATTTTTACCCACGTTGACGCTTTGGTCTTTACCTACGCTGGTACTTTGGTTGTCACCAACACTAATACTTTGGTTTTGGGTAATCGAAGCCGTTTCGTTTTTTTGGACGGTTTTCGCCCGATCGCCCACTACTGTAACCGTTTCGTTGTTACCGATTGTGGTAGTACGGTCGTTGTTAACATTGCGGGTTTCGTTATTTTTAACCAGCGAGGTTAGGTCTTTTTGTGCTTGGAAATTGACCATCTCAGAACCGGCAGTATCGTTGAACATCAGTTCATTAAAGTTGGCCAATGGTGAATTAAAACTTTTACTTTTGATACCTGATTGCTTGGCTGCAGCAGGAAAGCCCCATGGTGGCGACATTGCACTGTTGTACAACCGCCGCTACGCCTACGACAAAGCCGGCAACCTGATCCAAAGTGCCGACCAAAGAAGCGGTGTCCTCCATTACGTTTACGACAAAATCGGACGCATTCAGGAAGCCCGCAACAGCCAAACCGGCCGCAGCGAAACATTCACCTTCGACCCCGCCCACAATATCCTTTCCGACAAAGCGGCAGAAGGAAAGGGCGGCAACCTTGTCAGCGGCAACCGCCTCAAAGAATACAACGGCATCGAATACACCTACGACGCATTGGGCAACCTGATCTACCGCCAGCTGCCTAATGGCGAAAACCAATATTACCAATACGATTTAGAAAACCAACTCGTCCGCGCCGAAATCAAAAAGCCCGCAGGCAACACCGAGATCTGGACTTACGCCTACGACCCGTTCGGCCGAAGACTTTCCAAAGAGCGCCAAGACAAACTTGCCTGGACGAGTACCGAACCGAAACGCACCCACTTCGTCTGGGACGGCAGCCGCCTATTGCAGGAGTACACCTACAAAGGCAGCTATACCTATATCTACACCGACCAAGACAGCTACGAACCGCTGGCGCAAGTCTTTGACAACGCCAAAGACGGCAAACAATACCTCGCCTATTTCCACAACGACCAAATCGGCATTCCAAAAGAAATGACCGACATCCACGGCAATCTCTTGTTGTACGGCGAATACACTGCTTGGGGCCGTCTGAAAAAGGACGAGCGGGTTTATAAGGATGCGCATCAGCCGTTCAGACTTCAAAACCAGTATTACGATGAAGAGACCAGGCTGCATTACAACCTGATGCGCTATTACGAGCCTGAGGCGGGGCGGTTTGTGAATCAGGATCCGATTAAATTAAGGGGCTGACGTAGATTGGCAGTTATGCTAGGCTACGAAAATGCAGATAA